>JBHPDY010000068.1:0-9748 GCA_042577605.1 Candidatus Margulisiibacteriota bacterium | reverse complement strand
GATTTTTATCAAAGGCTTTGCGATTGCATTTTGAACATCTCATTTTGATATCATAATAAAAAGAGCATAATGGGTCAACTAATTAACTAGCCCATGATAATATGACGTTATCGGGCTTTATCTAAAACGAAGGTAAAATAAATAGAAGCTCCTTGCAAAAAACAGATAAAAACACTAAAAAATCTGACCAACACTATTGTAGGCCAGTTTGTAATCTTTTAGTACAGTTCTTCAATTACCTTTTTCAGGAAGTAGTGATTTGCAGCGCATATCAAAAATGGTTCAGGGTATTCCTACTTAACCTGCCAAACATACATTTTTATACTATGGGTCTGTCGCAAAACACCAGAAATTTTTCTAACTGCTAAATTTTGGCATCTTGCCGAATAACTATTGCACCGCTAAGATTTGTTGCTGGGATTAAGGGAAAAGGCTAGAAACAACCTTAGCTGCCTAATATATAAGATGCAGAAAGGAAAGCAATCATTGCCTAAACAAGTTTATGTTAGTGTTATTATTCCGGTTTATAACGGAAAGGACTGTATTCAAAGAGCAATAAAAAGCGTGCTGGCACAGACCTATAAACATTTTGAGATTATTGTTATTGACGATGGCTCTATAGATAATACTTCCGATCAAGTTAAAATATTTCCGGAAGTAAAGTTAATACAACAGAAGAACTTGGGCGCTTCTAAAGCTAGAAATGTTGGAATTGAGCTAGCTCAAGGTAAATACATTGCTTTTCTTGATGCTGATGATGAATGGTTGCCATATAAATTAGATATTCAGACAATTTACTTAGATGACCATCCTGATATAGGTTTTATTTTGGCATATCAGAAAATACTGCTTGAAAAAAATATAAACAAACCCGGTTGGTTGAAAAATGAACATTTAGATAAACCGCAAATAGGTTATCTGCCTGGGACCATGATAGTTAGAAAAGAGATCTTTAGAAAAGTCGGTTTATTTAATACAAATTTTAGTTGTAGCGATGATAGCGAATGGTTTTTTAGAGCTAAAGATGCAGGTATCCTTATGAAAATCCTTCCTCAAGTCCTACTAAAAAGATATATCCATAAAAACAATATGGGCTATAAAGTTGAGGCAAATCATAAAGCTCTTTTAGAGATTGTCAGAAAGTCTATTCAGAGAAAGAAAACTAAAGATGAAAAGACTAATACTTAAGATTAATTTATTTCGTGATCCTAAATCAGCTTTAGACAGAAGACGGAGTACTATCTCAATAAAATGATTTTTTCTAAACTAAATAATAGGAATAAACATGGGCTTTGGCCAACTCCTGAACAAGAGTTGCTGTTAGATGCTTGTCTACTAGAGGGTGAATCTGGGTTTAATGCCTGGAAAAAATGGCACAAATTGGTTGATGTTGAAAAATTAGATACAGGTTCTTTCCGTTTATTGCCTTTGCTTTATCATAATCTACAAGGTCTATTACCAGAAGGCCCCCTATTGAGTAAATATAAAAGTGTATATCAATATACTTGGTATAAGAATCATATTGTCTTTCATAAGACAGCAAAGTTGATAGAGGTTTTTAATAAAAAAGCTATTAAGACAATGGTATTGAAAGGTATAGCTTTAATTGAAAACTATTATAAAGATTTTGGCATAAGGCCTATGAACGATATTGATCTTTTGGTCCCTCTTGATAAAGCGCCTGAAAGTATTAATTTGTTAAAAGAGTTAGGGTGGAAACTGGAAAAACCGATTTCAAGCAATTTAGATAACCTGTTTTTTTCAATCAATAGAGCAATTACCTTGAAAGATAAAGATGGTTTTTTACTTGATTTGCATTTTTTCACGCAAACGGAATGCAAGTGTCCAGGAGATGATGATATTTTATGGGAAAAAGCTATTCCTTTAAATATTAATAATGTCCGGACCAATTCTCTTAACTCTACTCTTTTATTATTACAGGTTTTATTAAGAGGAATTCTTCTGGATACTGTTACTAATTTACGTTGGATTACAGATGCTTATATGATATTAAATAATAAAGAAAAGCAGATTGATTGGGATCTCTTTTTGGAAACCGCTACTCGTAGATATGCTGTGATACCTCTTAAAAAGGCGTTAAGCTATCATAAAAAGCGGTATAAAACAGCTATTCCAGACATAGTTATTCCTGCTCTAAATAGTAAAAAAGTATTACTCCTGGATAAGATTGGATATAAGGTCAGAACAACCCGCACCGAACTATTAGGAGATTTGCCTAAGATGATGATGAATTATTTCTATTTATCGCGTTCTTCGGAGGGTGTAAGTAAAATTAGTTTTTTCAAGTACCTCAAAGTTTACTGGGAACTTGATACCTTAAGAAAACTACCAAAACTAGTTTTAGCTAAAATTAGACACCGGTTTGTAAAATATATTTTTAATATAATGAATGTTATAATTTATTTTATCTTTAGGATTTGAAGTGCTGTTCACTTCAAATCCTGAAAAACAATATATAGCCGAGATGGTGGAATTGGTAGACACGCTAGCTTGAGGGGCTAGTGGGGGCAACCCTGTGCAGGTTCAAGTCCTGTTCTCGGCACCAAATCTACTAAAAAAGAGTTTAATCATGAAAGAAAAAAACATTGTTTTCGGAACCTCCGGCCATAGGGGGATTATTGGTAAAGATTTCTCAGCTAAACATGTTCAGGCAATGACTTTGGCTATTGCTGATTTTGTAAAACAAAATACCAGGCTGGTCCTTGGCTATGATCCCAGGCCAGGCAATTCTTCTGAATTAGAAAAAGGCAGCTTTACCAGAATTGTCGCAGACAATCTTAAAGCAAAAGGGATAGAAGTCGAGATTTTTGATCATGTGGCACCTACACCTTTAGTATCCTGGTATATTAAAAAGTATAATCTGGACGGTGGAATTATACTGACTGCCTCCCATAATCCTGCAAAATTTAACGGCCTTAAATTTAATCCTGCCAACGGTGCTCCAGCCCCTACCAAAACCACTAAATACCTAGAAGAATCCGCCAACAAATACTTTGACAGCTTTTCGGAAATACATACCGAACCGGAAATTTCGGCAATGCTTATCGATAAAGATGAAGAGTTTGCTACAGACCTAATTAAAAACTGCTTAAATTACGGCCAGTTCCCGAATCCTGACCTGTCTGACCTGGCTGTTGTAATTGATGCCAAGCATGGGACTGTGGGCAATATCTGGGAAATAATTTTAACTCAATTGGGCATTAGTAAATTTAATATCCTTCATCAGGAGCCTTTAGAAGATTTTGGCAAAATAGAAGCTAATCCCACAAAATATCATACCCTAAATAAACTGAGGGCCATACAAAAAGAATTGAACGCCCCCTTTGCTTTTGCAAACGATCCGGATGGTGACAGGCATGTGATTTTAGACGAAAACGGCTCCCACTTGACCCCCGAAGAAACAACAACCATTATTCTGGAATATTTTTTAAATCAGGGGATCCCTGTCCAGGCTATAGGAACGACAGTGGTTTCTTCCAGGCTCGTGAAGTCTGTAGCAGAAAAAAACAACATCTCTTTGATAGAAACACAGGTAGGATTTAAATACTTTGCCGATTTTCTGGGAGAAGCTGCCAAAAACGATAAGATAGCTTTTGGAGTAGAGTCCTCCGGTGGATTCACTGCTTCTTTTCATACTCTGGAGAAATGCGGTTTTCTTCCTTGCCTGCTTATACTATTAATATCTCAATCAACTAAAAAAACTCTTTCGGAATTAAAAGAAGAAGTCCTGGAAAAGTACGGCAGGTCAGTATTTTCCGAAACAGAGTATCACTTTCCTGCTGAAAAAAAACAGTCCATTATGGGCCTGTTCAACGATTCTGATATAGCTGGGGCACAGAAGTTTTTTTCAAAGAGGATCCATTCTATTGTTAAAGTTGACGGCCTGAAGATTGTCTTTGATGACCAGGACTGGCTGGCTATGCGGTTATCCGGCACAGAGCCTTTGGCCCGGATCTATGCTGAATCCGGAGAAGGACAAGGCGCAGAAGAGTTATTAGGCTTGGGAAAATCCTTTATTGAAACTAATGTGGGTTAAGGGGCTTTCTTTTAAGACATGCAACCATTAAAAAACGAAACACAAAAAGCATTCCCGCAAATTCCCGATAGTAAAATTGATGCGTACTTAAAAAACCTGGGCAGCCGTTATGCAAGCTATTTTTTACCTGAACAGATAATCGACCATTTTAAAATAATCAATGACCTTACCGCTAAATGTCCTGTAAAAATACTCTTTAAACAAAATAGTAATGACAATCTGGAGTTAACGATAATCGGTTTTGAATACCGTTCTATTTTTTCTATTCTGACCGGCATTTTAGCTTCTGCAAGTTTTGATATTATGGGAGGAGAAGTTTTTACTTATACTCCTTTCGAAAATACGGACAAAGTTCACAATCCCCGCCGTTTTTTTAGAAAAGGAACGCATCTGAAAAAAGAAATCCAGAAAAGGATTATTATTGACCATTTTCAGGGGAAGATCACTACCGTGTCCTCGCTCAGAAAATGGATGAACGATCTCAAGCAGAATATCAACAAAGTATTTCTATTATTAGAAGAGAATTCTCCTGAAGCAAATACCAAAGCCAAGCAAATCACCAATATAATGGTTGCTAAAAAATTGGAACAACTTAGATTGAAACGCCCTCTTAAGCTCTATCCGGTTAAAATTGATATAGATAATGCATCGCCAAAATACACTTCCGTAAAAATCACCTCTCAGGACACACCATTTTTTTTACATTCCCTTTCTACTGCCCTGGCCCATCAAAACATTTCCATAGAGCACATCCAAATAACTGAAAAAGACAATTTGGTTCATGACGAATTTTTTGTTACCAATATATATGGCAAAAAAATAGAATCCGCCAAAGACCTGGAACGGATAAAAATTGCCGTCCTGCTGATTAAGCAAATGACCTATTTTATAACTTATGCGGCTAATCCCTCGACTGCTATTTCACGTTTCAGCCTGCTGGTAAACGATACGATAAAACTATCAGAACCGGAAAAATGGTGGGATTTTTTTTCCGATCCAGTGGTTTTACAGGATATTGCCAGGGTTTTAGGGGCCAGTGATTTTATTTGGGATGATTTTCTGAGCCTGCACCATGAAGACTTGCTGGCCATTTTTAAACCAAACGTTAAGTTTATGTACCCTTATAAAACAAAAAAGTCTGTTAAAGAAAAGTTCTCATCAGAAATACAAGCTGCCAAGGATTTTTCAGATTTAAAAACTGTTATTAATAAATTTATTGCCCAACAGATTTTTTTATTGGACCTGGACCATATCCTGGGCAATATCAACCTTGACGTTCTTTCCAGGCGCTTTACTGAAGCAGCAGAAGTAATTATTGAAGAAATCATAAAAATTATCTTCCATCGTTTGATACGGATATATGGGAAACCCCAGACAATTGCCGGCATTGAAACACATTATGCTGTGTTTGGGCTGGGAAAATTTGGGGGCGCGCAAATCGGTTATGGTTCTGATATTGAGCTTATGTTTGTGTATAGTGATAAAGGATTTACCAATGGTAAGCAGAAAATATCAAACAGTGAATTCTTTAATACTTTAATCAAAGAAGTCTGTAAAATATTTGAGCCTCCGTATAATAAATTTTTTGAGTTGGACCTACGCCTCCGGCCCTTTGGCAAAGACGGTCCCCTAGCGGTAAGCCTGGAAAGTTTTTCAGGTTATTACGGGCGCCAAGGACAAGCCCATTTATATGAACTTCTTTCCCTGGTGAGATTAAGGTATATAACCGGTGACAAAAAATTCGGCAAAAACATTGAGCGCCTGAGAAATACATTTGTGTTTTCTGCGCCTGAACTGGATTTCACAAAGTTATGGGAGCTTAGAAAAAAACAGTTCAAAACTTTCTTGTCTATTACGCCAAATGTAAAGTACAGCGCAGGAGGATTGGTGGACATTGAATATACCATCCAGTCGCTCCAGGTCCTTTACGGAACAAAGCATAAAGACCTTCGCATGCCTAATATAAAAGAAGCATTAACTAACCTGGAAAAAAGGGGAATTCTAAAGTCTGATGAGTTTGCCCGCTTATTTTCTGCTTATGATTTTTTCAGCAAACTGGTTAACGGCTTAAGGATGTTACGCTATTCAGCCAAAGACCTATGCCTGCCTGAGGCTGGTTCCGAAGAATACGAATACCTGGCCCGTAGGATCGGGTATAGCCAGGAAGAAATGATTAATCCCTCCCAAAAGCTGCAGCTTGATTTTGATATGCACAGCGCTATTGTCCGCTCTTTTATGGAAAGCCATTTTCAGGATATAGCTCTTCCCAGCAAAAAAACCGGTAATATTGCTGATTTGATATTAGGGAAAAGCCTGGAACCGGAAATCCAATTAAAGATTTTAACTAAAAAAGGATTTCATAATCCTCAACGGGCCTATCTAAACTTAAAGAAAATGGCTGGGAGGTTAGACAAGTCATCTGATGTGATTTTTGCCAGGGCAGCAGTGCTGGCATGCAATTTTATTTCTCAAAAACCAGATCCGGATAAGATCCTTAATAATTGGGAACGTTTTACAGAAGCTATTACAAATCCTCTGGAGCATTACCAGACAACCCTTAAGCAGCCAATGCGTTTTGAAATATTATTTGATATTTTTTCGGCCAGCCAGTTTTTAACTGAGCTCTTGATTAGCTGTCCGGAATTTTTTGAGCATATATCAAATACCGAACAGTTATATACCAAAAGGAACCGCTTGATCCTTTTGGAAGAACTGGAAATATTCAAAAACTCCAATATCCAAAACCCGGACTGGCTTAAGCAGATCCGCAACTTTAGAAAGCAGGAACTTCTAAGAATAGCTATCAGGGATATTTCTTTGCAAGTGCCATTAAAAGACATTACCAAGGAGCTTTCCTTGTTAGCCTCCATAATAATCGGGGCAACCCTTACTTCAATATGGGAAAACCTTAAAAAAGATAAAAACCTAAAAGCTATCATACCTGCTCTGGAAGATAATTTCTGTATGCTTGCGCTTGGGAAATTAGGTGGTAGTGAGCTTAATTACAGCTCTGATATCGACCTACTGGCTCTTTATGATGACAAGATTTTCAGTCAGATAAAGCTAAATAAAACTGAGATTGAAAAGATCTATTCAGACGTCATAAAATTAGCTAATCAGGACTTATCCAAACATATTGATATTGGCAAAGCGTATCGAGTAGATTTAACGTTAAGACCGTATGGCAGAGCAGGAAAGCTGGTTTTTTCTTTAAATGAGCTTCTGGAATACTACCAGTCTTCCGCTGGTGTTTGGGAATTGCAGGCTTTAATAAAGATTAATCCGGTGGCAGGCAGCTGGCCTTTGGGATTTGAACTTATCTGGCAGGTGAGGAATAATTTATATAAAAACATTAAACCGGAAAAAGTTATTAATTCTATTTATAACTTAAGGAAAAAATCCATTGATATGCAAAAGATCAAAAATATCCCGGGTACTGATATTAAAAACTGTCAGGGAGGTATACGGGACATTGAATTTATTACTCAGGGCTTACAATTAATCAAAGCCATAAAAGGAAGCACGTTTTTATTGAGCCAAAATACACTTTTTAGTTTAAATCTACTAAAAAAGGCTGGTGTTTTACCTCCGGATACTGCTTCGGAATTAAGTAGGTTTTATACTTTTTTCCGGCGTATAGAGCATTTTTTACAGCTTATGGAAGACCGGCGCACCCACTCTATCCCGGAAAATGAACAAGAGCTGGATGCTCTGGCAAAAAAACTTTTGGGAAATGAGGCTGTGGGCTCTGATTTGAACAAAGCCTTAGAAAAAGGTTTTAATTATGTTTCCGATGCCTGGAAGCACCTTACCGGACAGATATAAAAGTTTCAGAATAAAGGAGATAGTTATGTTGTTAAAGATTGTTTCTACTAATACGCTTTGGGCTTTAGATGATGATGAGGTAGATAATAATACAAGGAACTGGATCACTCATGATGGCGTGTCATCTTGTTCATCAGAAGAAGAGGACAATAGTGATACAGATAATGATCTTATGTCACCCTCTCCAGGAAAAGACGAGGAAGTTTATGATCTTGAATTATCTGATAATGAGGAGGATGAAAAGATTGATATTAAAAACATTAGATTCATAAATAATGGTTCAATTAGTACATATGAATCACAAAAAAAAGCAGAAGATAAAACAACTATATTCGATAATAAGATAAAGCCACAAACTAATCTGCAAGGTACAAAGTGTTAAGGTCCCTGTTAATGAAATTTAACTTGAACTTTTTCACCTGAGCAAGTCTCCTAACCTGCTCCGCAGTAATCATTTAGTTGCTTGAGGTTAATGTGGGATCATAAGGGCGGCAGCCCTTATAAAAAAACTTTCTCCTCAGGCTGTGAAGTGCGCAGCACTTCAAAAGGCTAAAGGAATACGCTCCGCAATGTTTTAAAAAAAACGTTTTGAAGGTAAAATGTTTCGAAGCAAGTCTGGAGACCTGCTCCGGCGAAATCACAAATCACTAGGAGATTAATATGTTCTTAAAAATTGTTTCTCTTGATAAAAAACGTAGACCTGGTACTAAACCGAGTTCAGATGACTTAAAAATGACACCCCAAAAAACCACTGCTCAAAAATTTATACCTAGAACTCCGTTTCTTATAAAACTGAAACAATCAGCACCTCGGAGTCCAGGGCAATCTCGTAATTTAATTTTTGGAGTAACAGGCCAGTCAGCCTCCCCTGAAAAAACCCCGAATACAATAACAAGAAGAAAATCATTCGATACTACACCTGGTCGTAAACATAATAAGAAAAAACGTTCCAACTCTTTCTTAGATCCGGTACGAAAAAAGATTCTTTTCTCGAGGGGTGCCAGGTAATTTTACTTAAAATTTGCTTTTATGCTAAAATAGTAAATTCTGTTTTTATTAGGCAACAATGCTTCAGAAAAACAAAATACAAATTTAGAAGGAGATTTATATGTTTTTAAAAGTTGTTTCTACTATTGAAAAGTCTAATGATCCGCTTACAACCCCAAAAAAAAAGTCAACAAGAAGTCAATCATTCTCTTCTACTGCTACGCCAAAACATAAAAAACGAACACAGCGTAGTAACAGTCTTTCAATAAGCCCCTTAACTCCTAAAAGCAAAACGCAAGTGAAAAAATTTTCAAAAATGACTGCTTTAGTTAGTGGCTATACGAATATTACCCCCGAGAAAAAACAAAAAAAAGATAGCTCAGATATAAAATAATAAAACTAATAGCCTGCGCCTTATTGATCTGCTTCTTAGCAAACAAAGTTAAATAACCCAGCAAAAGCAAGCTGGCCAAAAACAGTACTAACACTTCAAAATTCAAAGCCATATTATATTTGATGGGGCGTATAAGGCTGCTGATACCTAAAACAAATAAAAGATTAAAAATATTAGAGCCAATGATGTTCCCTATTGCCATATCAGTCTTCCGACGGAAAGCGGCAATTATAGAAGTGGCAAACTCCGGCAAAGAAGTCCCCAACGCCAGGATAAAGATAGCGATCAAAACCTCTGAAACACCAAACAAATGAGCAAAACCTGTGGCGCTGCTTACTACCAGATGCCCGCCCAAGGGCAGCATAACCAGACCGACAATAAAAACAGAGATGCTGGAAACCAGATTAATGTTCCGGTCATGTTCCAGATAATAATCATCTTTTTTCAGGTCTCCAGCCATTTTCACTAAAAATATAACAAATAGC
>JBHPDY010000067.1:0-9760 GCA_042577605.1 Candidatus Margulisiibacteriota bacterium | reverse complement strand
CGGATTATCGTCTTAGTGATCTAGCACCATCCTTAATCAATGAGAATATCATGGAAGAAATATAGAGGAAAAGTTGACGTGGTTCACGGTGGACCACCTTGTCAGCCATTTTCAACTTCAGGACGTCAAAATGGAAGTAAAGATGTTAGAGATATGGTTCCAGAGTTTGTTAGAGCCATCAAAGAAATTAGTCCAAAAGCATTTCTAATGGAGAATGTACCTGGACTTAACACTTCAAAATTTAAAGATTATTTAGATAAAACATTATATTTACCTCTCATTCAAGAGTATGAGATACATAAATTTTTTATTGATGCCGCATCTTTTGGAGTGCCGCAGGTTCGAAAAAGATTAGTATTCATTGGGATCAGTAAAAAAGTACAATGTAATAAATACACACCGCCAACACCAACACATTCATATTCACACTTTTCAGATAAACAACTTATGCTCTTAGATTTACCATCAAGAAAAAAATGCATGGGCGTAAGAGAGGCTCTAGGTCTTACAGATATCGGTTACGATAATATTGCGCCGACAATGCGAAGCACATTTACGGGCCCTCGTGGCACAACATCTATATTAAGTAGTACTAGTGCCCAAAATACATGGAGAAAGCTGGGAATATGGCCTAATGGTGTTCAAAAAGAACCCCTAGTAGCTGCAAACTATCCCGCAAAAAATGGGCACACAAGACTAGCTGTTCAAGACTGTGCTTTAATACAGGGTTTTCCAAGTAATTGGAGCTTCACATTACCCGTATCAAAAACATTAGGTTTAATTGGAAACTCAGTTGTTCCTGTTGTGGCTTATAATCTAGCTTGTTCTATAGAAGAAGCGTTATCACAGAATTGACCAACTAGTTGTCGTAGTCTTTTTGAGTGATGATCTGTTATTTTTTCCCACTCTGAATAAAATGACCTTGGAATATGAGGATTATTTAAAGTTGATCCTCGTTTTATTAGGTATGCACACCTTTGTTTTAAAATTTCTAACATTCTTTTCCTAGAGTATCCATCTTTTAAATCCATCTTATTTCTATACTCAGATATAAGATACTGTTTTTTTTGTATTCTTATTGCATCATCAAGAGAGTATGTATTTTTCTTTCCCAAAATTTTATCCATGATATTCTCATTGATTAAGGATGGTGCTAGATCACTAAGACGATAATCCGGTAAAATATACTGTTCCTTCTCATCGATCCAAGGTTTCATCATCGAAGGTGATCCATAGACAGAGTATTGTAACTTTTGTCCTTTACTATCATATACACCTATCAACCAGTGCTTATTTTTCCATTTCAATATATGGTCATAACCAAAATCTCTGACAGTAGTCACAGAACCAGTAGAAGTTGACTTAAGTTCAAACTCTAATGTCTTTCCATTGAACTCTAAAATAGCATCTGTATCAATTCTGCTAGAATTTAGAGGTTTACTAAGTTTGAAAAGTTTAATTAGCTCGTTTTCTCGAGAATCATCTTGAACGACCATATATATAAGATACAGGAGATTAATTAAAAACTCTATTGAAGTTCAGAATTAATACAAAGTATTAGGTGCCGTGTTTCTTTTTTATTCTCGAAAGAATCTCATAGGGGAGACGTTAATCCTAAACCATTGTTAAGCCTCTACCATATCCCCAACATTGCCCAACCTGTGAAAACTTCAAATTAGAAACAAACAAATCTAACTCATAACATTTCAAAGAGCCGCATATAACCAGAGCTAAACTCCGCCTTAATTCAATAGCAAATTTTGGCTCCGACACCTTTTCCACCTAAATCATTGCCAATTAAAAATGGATTCTTCTCGGAAAACTTCTGCAACGGTTTCTTTAACCTGAATACGGTATTTAGCATTTTCTTTTAAACTGTTTATTTGCTCCAAGTTACATTTTTGACTTTTGCAATAATCCATCCAATGAGCCACACTACAAATAGCTTTTCTTATGCGAGAGTCATAATCAAATTGTGCAAGGCATTCTGGGATTTGATTATTAATTGGATCAATGATCTTAATACAGATATTTTTATTTAGAACCATTGCATTTGCTATACGAAAATTAATATGAGAGTCTGCAAAACCATAGCCAATAATAGTTAGTTCATCCAGCTGTTGTAAAACATCATCAAAAAGCTTTAATTTTTCTTCACCCTTTTTAGGATTGGATGTTTTGCTATATTTTTTTCCACCTGTTAGCATTGACTTAGTCATAATATCTAATTCACCACTCGAATTTGTAATGAATCTATCTTTTCCCGATGGAACTCGCATACCTTGATGATAGTAGGCCATATTTTCTATATTTTTAAAGGCCTCGATCAAGTCCAGTGAAGTACATTTATCTAGCTTGGGGTTACAAATAATAGTTCTATCTTTATAGGACAGTTCACTTAAACCTCCATGTAGCTTAACAAGATTAATTCCTTTTCTCCCTTTAAAATATTTGGGGCTATCAATAGTAAGTTTGCTACGTACAGAGTAAGTTAAGTCAACTTTATTACTCATTTCTAAGTTGCTTAAAGGGAATGATATTGATTCAGTATCACCATAGGTCACAGGGATACCTAGATCAATAGCAAGACACTCAAGATAGATGTCATGATTTAACGTAAAAACCCATGTCTCTTCAGTAGAAAGTAGATTTTCTAGTTTTGAAAACCACTTAAAATTTTCTCTATACATAAGCTGATAAGAAACTTTTTGGTATACTGAAAGTATCGTATGGATACTTTGATAGAATTCGGAGAATAAGTAGTGATATGAATCTCTGTCAGACTGGTTTTTTCCAGATGTATAGCCCAATCTTATCAGATTAGACAAATACTCTTCGTAGTTACTACACTTATTTAATTTATACCTAAGTAAAAGATCTAAACCTTCAACAATTGCATGTTTGTTTATTGATCTACCTTCACCAAACGGATTGTTTTTTGCTAAAGCAAATGCAAATTGCCCAATATTCTTATTATTGAAAAAACTAAAAAACACTTCTGTCAAATCATAGGAAAGGGGCATGCCAAGATCATAAGAAAAGCCAGCCCCTAATAATAAACCCTTTTTCATGAAAGTCTAATTTACTATTAAGCAATCATGCCATCAAGTACTTCAGAGTTCATCATATAATAGCTGAACAACATCTAACATGGCAGACAGACAAAAAGCATCAGATTTTTGGCCAATACTAGTCAAGACCAACGTATGCTAACCATACATTTATATACCTATTACTTCAAACTTAACTTCATAAAAAGGATACATATAGAAGAACCTAGGAAAGAGATCAGGTCTTGAACTTGAAAACTATAGCTTTAACAGTAGCAATAAGTATAAACTTCAGTTAAAATTCTTAATCGTCTCTCTATATAAAATATAGCTATTGAAAATCAATCTGTTTTCAATCTCAAACTAGGGCAATAAAACAACTATCATAGTGTCAAAATCATCCCCTCCCCGTCCCACTTTAGGGTTGAAAATATGCTCTCCAAGCATCCTCATTAATAATTCTTGAAGTAGTAACTTTATTTATATCAATTAACCTTACTCCTAATAATTTGTTCTTTAATTTTTTATGTTCAGTTTTATTTCTAATAAGCATATTTAACTCTTCCAACAGTTTCTTACAGTGAAATGGTCTATAGAAGTTTGCACACCCTGCAATCATATAGTTAATCAACTCAATTTTTTTTGAGTGAGTTTTCTTTTTCCTTATTTTCTTGCTATTGAAATTGAGGTATTCCTGATCAAATCTAGTTTTTATCTTTCCTGGATTTTTAGCACATATTTTTTTGTTATTAATTCTTAGTCCTAAAAATTTAAGGCTTTCCCCACCATCTTTTAGGTTAACTATTTCTGTTTTATCCTCCGCTAACTCTAGACCAATTTCATCTACAAAGGACAATAGCTGTATTTTAAGTTCCTTAGCTTTTTCTTTACTATCAGCTAAAACCAAGAAATCATCTACATATCTGATATATGAATCCCCACAAAGATCCTTCACTTTATTATCAAATCCACTAAGGTATATATTTGAAAACAAAGGTGACAGAGGTGAGCCTTGCGATATACCTTTTTGCTTCTCAGGCATTTTTATTTTATCTTTATATTTAGTCTTGTTTAATATCTCATCTATATTTCGTACTTCAAAATATACAATTTTCTCTAGTAGGCAATTAATACTGCTATCAGGAAGTAAGCTAGTAATTTGTTTTAATAAATTATACTTAGGGACACTATCAAAAAAACCTTTAATATCAGATTCTAGTACCCAAAAATACCTGTTTTTCACCTTTTCCATGAGTTTCTTTATTGCGCTTACATTATTCCATTCATTTTTCTTTTTGGACCAGATATTTTTTTTAACACCACAATAGCTCACACCTGTATTAATCGTCTGATAAAAATACTTATTAATTACAGACAGTATTGCTTTGTGCACTATTCTATCTGAAACCGTTGGAGCTGTTATAAGACGGTATTTTCCCAGACCCTTTTCTACAGGAAAAGCTTTGAGGGCTTGTATTTGATAGGTTTTCTTGGATAAATCTTCAGCAATTTGTGGTAATAAACTGTTTTCCTTTAATTTAAAATCAATTAAAGAAATGTTATCGACACCCCTTGAAAACTGACGGACATCTTCATTTTTTCCTGCGTAAATTGATTTCCAGCACTTTCTAAGTAACGCTGTTTGGGATAATTCTTCAATTAGGCTCATAATTTAGGTTGGGTTTGTCAAGTCCGAAATATTCTCGAGGGAGTTATATCAAAGATGTTCAACTAAGAGCACCTAAAATCTAACTCCCTAAGCTATTGCCTATCGAGTTATTCGGACTCGACAAATGTCTGATTGAAGTAGTATACATTTGACTATTTGTCACCTGTACATACTTCCACCTTAATATTTCTATTAAGCAGACGGTGGCGATTTATTGTTATTTAAATGATTTAACATATTAAACAACAATAACCGACTTTACAGATAACAATATAATATTATCTGGTAAAATCATTGTCCCAAATTATTATTTTTTTAGCAACTGAATAATAAAAATTTGTTTTTAACCAAAAACTAACGTCATTATTATCTACGTCTCATTTAAAATAATTTTCAAGAGTAGAACTCACTACTGCCCTAACCTGACACAAATCCTTAAGGAGAAGCAATATTTCTCACGAAAACTATATATTTATACGTAAACACTAAAAATATAATTTTCTGAAAGGGATATACACAGGAGACGCTAAGTCCCATATGAGTGGCATTTATAATCTCAATCAAGCAACTTTTAATAATAAATCCACTTTTTTTCAACTAAATATAATTGGCACTGTAGGCAGTAAGAAGCTAGAAGTATTATAATAAATACATGACTAACAAAAAAAAAGATATTCATAATTGTAATCAGAAAAAAGGTGCGGATTTCGAAAACTTAGTAGAAATAATACAAAAGTGTATACATTTACATAGCAATAACTATAGTATTAAGCAAAATGCGAAACTAATTGACATACGTACTAAAACAAAAAGGCAACATGATATTTTGGTCACATACAATACTCCTAACAAAAATATAAAACTTAGTATCGAATGTAAGAATTGGAAAGCAAAAGTAAGTACACCTTCTATAGAAGCTTTCAAAACTAAATGCGAAGATTGTAAAGTTGATGTAGGGCTTTTTATTTCTGCATCAGGATTTAGTAAAAATGCAATAGTAAAGGCATCTCAGTATGGAATACATTGTATAACTATTCAAGAAGCAAAAAAACTTAATCGTATTGACTTTTATCCTAAATTTGTGATGATTAAAAAACGATTAAAACATGTATCTTGGAACTTTATTACAGATGAACTTAAACTTAATATAAGTGAGTATAACTTTGTTGATGACAATGGAGACCTATTTGATCTTAATAACAAAACACTAGCATCAAATTTACAAAATTCTGGATATTATAAAGAATTACCTGTAAAAGAGACTAATGGAGAGCAAAAATTTGTACTCAATATAAATCTTAAAAATTTAAATATTAAACACAAAAACTCAGGTAATTTAATCCGTTTAACAAAAGCTAATATTACAATGTTTATTGAAGTCAAAGTGGAAAGCAAAGCCATGGTGTTTTTAGAATATAAAAATGAAACAACACAAGAAACTAGACGTATTGCTATTAATGAAATTCGATCTAAAAATATTAATGGTAATATTGTTATCGATTTACCGGGAAATGAAGAAGGTAATATAGTATTTATACCAACTAACACTAATAAAAATTCAAAAAACTAATTAATACTTATGGTCTTATTTTTATACAAAATATTTGAATTTTTAGTTATCCCCTTTGATTAAGGGGCGGATTCCGTCAGAGTAAAAAAACTCTATCCAGTCGCCAACATCTCCTTAACCTGCAAAAACTCCAAATTAGAGAACAAATCATAAGGCAAAAAAGTTCGAAGATCGTCCGATAGGGGGAGCCAAAAAATTCACCAAAATTTTTTCCTTATTCCTTAACCTTATTCCTTATCCCTTAATTTTCTTTTTAACAGGATAGAAGTAGAATTTTTTGGAAGGGATAAGGAATTAGGAATAAGGAATAAGGTTTTATGAAGGGAAATGAGAGAAGAAAGGTTTTTATGAAACATGAATTTCAGAGTTTGCCTGTTTATATCAAGGCTAAAGAGTTTTACCAAGCACTGAAGAAGGATGTTTTAACTAAAGTCACAGATAGATACGTTAAAGACCAACTTGCTAGAGCTAGTTTATCAATCGTACTAAACATCGCAGAAGGCTACGGCCGCTTCCACAAAGCTGATAAGAAAAACTTTTATATTAATGCTCGGGCTTCTGTTAATGAATGTGTTGCTTGTTTGGATATTGTTTTTGATTCGGAGATACCAGAGGAGCATTTGGAAATGGCTTCTGAGTTGGGGAAAATGATTTCAGGTCTTGTTAAGAAGTTTTCTTAGAATCCCCCAAGTCTAGAATATAACCATCAAGTCTACTTTCTCTGCGCCTAGATTCTTCGTGGGTTGCTTCTGTTGCAATACTATTTAACAATTCTTGAAACAGTTTTTTATTTAATGTAATTTCACTGATTAGTTGCTTTTTTTCCGCCGGAGCAGATCTCCAGATCTGGTTCGAAACATTTTATTAAGGATCGTAAGTAATTTTTGTGATGGGATTTTTCACTCTGGTTTTTTTTGCCCTGGCACCTTTTTTTTCAAGGTCAACCTTTTGGGCGTATTTTTGTTCAGGTTAGGTTTTAAAGGGGGTGAATTTTGAGTTATACTAACTAAATGCTAGCCCAAAATGAAATAAACTTTCCCGTGGAATTTACTTTTAAAGTGATTATGGATAACGCTAAAAGCGTAAATGAATGCACAAAGAACTTGAAAATTCTATTTGTTAGTTTGAAAATATCTTTTTCTGAAATACTAAGTAACGCAAGTAGGAATGGAAACTATAATAGCTTTTCTTCTAATGTGAAAATTCAAGATAGAAGTCAATTTGATTTACTTTATAAAGAGGCACGCAATTTGCCTGGGGTTAAATTTGCTGTATAGTTTCCCATAAGCCTTTATCTATAATTGGCATATGATTGCCTTTATATTGTTTTCCTTTCCAAATGAAATTGCCAGTATAGAAAACAGATTTAAGCATTTTGTCTATTGTGCTTGTACTGACTTTGTATTTGGTTAAGCCTTCTAGTAAACCTTCTTGTTTGGCTTTGTTTCTTATGTCTTTTAATGAGTATTCGCCTGTTGAGTACCACTCGTACATTTTGTGTACTACATCAGCTTCAGGATCACTAACTTCTATGGTTTTATCAAGTTTATTATTTGTATAGCCATATGGTGCCATACTTGGGTATGTGCCTTGTTCTGTTTTTTCTAACATACCTTTTTTTGTTTCTTCTGATAAATTATCAACATATTTTTTAGCCATTAACACTCTAATTCCATGCATGAATTTTGCGTCAGAGTATGAATTTTTGCTCATGACTTGGTTTTCTTTTACAAAATGAATGGTCTATATCAAAATCTTCTAAATCAACGTAGTCTCTTAAATTTCTATACAATCTATCTGTTTTTTCAACTAAGATTATTTTTACATCTAAATGGTCTGATAAATATTGCTTCATTAGCTCGAATTGGGTGCGTCCAGCCTTTTTTGCGGTTTCAATGTCTATGTACTCTTTAACGATAATGAAGTCTTTGTTTTTGGCATATTGTTTGAGTAGCTTTATTTGGGAATCGATTGAAAAACCTTCTGTTTCTTGTTCTTTTGAGGATACTCGAGCGTAGAGGATGGATTTAGTCATTTACCTTTAAATCCTCTAATAATCCAAATATACGATAATCCAAGAAAATATAAACCTATCGGTGGGCCAAGCAAAAGAAACAATACCAAAAGAATATTGTTCCGAACGGAGTTGTGACGGGTGTAGCAGTGCCCATGATTGTGGTTTGCAGGAGCTTCGATATACAGATTCTGCTTGGGTGATTACTGATCTTGGGGAGGAATGGTTAAGTGATAATTAATTTTGTAGTTTTAGGCTAGAGTGTTTACTCTAAGGAATAAAACGTTACTCTTTAACTACTATTCTCTATGATTATTTACGACACACCTGCGTTTTGGCTCTGGTACTTTTGCCCCGGTATCTTTTCGCATCTAACTTACATTTCGCCTTAGCAATTCGTTTTCTCAACATAAAGGGGTCAAGTCTTGATTGTGATTTAAAAAGCACACCTGCTTATTCCAATTTTAGCTTCAAACTAAAAATGATCAAGTCTAGTAACACATATAGTAAAACCTCTACTCATTAAAGCACCTCATTAGATCCAATTTTCTAGTTTTGCATTAAGTGTGAAGTCTCTTATCCCCTAGGCTATGTCCCCTAAAATCCTTATCCCAATATTGTCTATTATGAAAACTTCGCCTTAAAGATATTTATTTATCACCAAATTTCTTATTCTGAGCCAACAATTCCACCGTATTTTTTATCCGATTCTTTCTAGTCTCATCTTTCTTAGAAGTATCGACCCAATAAACAAAAGCTAATTTTGCAGAAGGTGAATATTTTTGGAAGTTATTTAATGCCTTCGGATTCTTTTTCAAAGCAACCATAAGGTCATCAGGCACAGAAAACGTTTTACTTGAGGGAACTATCTTGTTATTTTTGATGCCATCATTGTAAATTTTCAAGCCATCCTTTGTCATAAGTCCTTGGTCTATCATTCTATTAGCTCTTTTAATATTAATCTCAGACCAACAGCTTTTTGTTTTTCTAAGCGTGTATCTTTGCATATATCGCTCATCATCTATTCTTTTCATTTGGCCATCAATCCAACCAAAGCAAATAGCTTCTTCAACAGCATCGTCATAATGAATAGATGGCTTTTTTGTATGCTTTTTAAAATAAATTAACCAAACAAATTTTTCTAAAAGACAATTGCTCTGAAGCCATAAACGCCATTCATTGCGATCTTTACAATAAATTGCTTTGTGATCTTCAAAACTCATAGGCATAGACTATTTAATAATCTGTATGGCAATGTAAGGTATAATATTGAAAACAAATATAATTGTTTTATAATTGATCATTGAGGAATATATTGCTTCAGCAGCTTTTATTTCTGACACATTAAAAAGTTTGCTATGTATTCTGTATACTCTATTTCTCCCTATCGTCACTACTAAAAAAACAAGTGATGAAGCTCCTATATTTATAATTGAACACCACAAAAAAAACTGGCT
>JBHPDY010000066.1:0-9774 GCA_042577605.1 Candidatus Margulisiibacteriota bacterium | reverse complement strand
CTGTTGTTTTTAGGCGGGGGGGGGGGGATTACAAATGTGTTACAAAATCTAAGTTAATTAACTTTCTGTCTCATTTAATAGTAAATAGCAAGGATCTCCTTTTTTTCTTTTAACTTCAGGGTTATGCTCTAATTGGCATTTCCCATCTATGTTATGGATACAAAATACCTTAGATATTTTACCACTTGTTATTTCTACTTTAATTTCTTGGATACCCCAACTTTTAACGTATCCACATATCAAATCCACATAATTTACTTTTGGATTAAAAAAATACTTATTTGCAAACGCAAAAGCAGCACCTGATAAAACTGCAGTTAATGATATCAATGCAATAAGATCAGAAGCATCAAAGGATTTAACACCTTTACTCAAAAATAATGCTGATAACAATATTATATTTAAAATAAAAAATGTTAATAATGTCAAAAAAGCTTTATTTTTCATATTAGATATTATACTTTAAAATTAGATATAAAATAATTAAATATAGGCACTGCTAGGGATTTTTCATCAATGCTAAATCCTATTAGGGTTATATGCTGGCGAATAAATCCAAAATCTAGGTGGTGAAGCTTAGGAACCGGTGGATTGTTTTTTGGATTTGCTCCAGCACCCAATTCTCTGCATACACTGCTAGAACTAAAATTATGGAGAATATATAAGTTGCGAGAATATTATAATAAATAATTTATTAGTTATACGACAAAATAAACTTCACTTCTTCAGGTTTTGACGTCGTTACCCTTATTATGTAATCGCCATATACATTTTTTAAGGTTTCAAATACATATCCTTCTGGGAGTCTTTTTCCTTTGTGGGCAGAGAAATGCATATCGGTGCCTCGTTGCGGTAAAATATCCATGTTCATAATACTTATCGCTTCTGCTTTTAAAAATAGTCTGTTTACTGGTATTTTAGTACGCACCTTGAGTTTGAACTCTGATTTAAAGTTGTTGTTATTTGGAATATTTTTAAAAAAAGTTTCAAGTTGAAACGTAGGTTCTGGCAAGTCTGTATTATTGATAATAGCGTTGTTCCCTTTTTGGTTTATAGTATTAATTGAATTTGGAGAATTCATATTATTAACTGTGTTTTTTGTTATCGCTTTATCTTTAAAAAAATTGTTTGTTATGGTTAACAATATTCCTAACACAGGGATTATTATGAAAGCTAAAATCCACAGTTTTTTATTATTGGTCATTTATTATATTTCTCTTTCTTCTATTTTATTTTGTATGATTACCTTTTTTTAGTCTATATGAATTCACTAGCGAAAAAACGATACTAATAAAAAATAAAATAGCTACAAATATATCGATTGGCTGCCAAGTTTCTCTATTTAAATGTATTGGCGCAATTGGATTAAACAGAACAGCTATACAAACAAATATCCAAAGCCAAACGTTCCTATTATGAGAGTAATTTTGATACGCCAAGTATGCACTTAAACCACAAATAAACCACCGAAGTAATTGGTAATACCCATAGGGATTATCAGCTAAGGCAAATAATAGCGTTAGAATAGCTATAGTTTTTAATATGATGATTTTTTTCATGTATATCTTTAATTTAAGCATATAGGCGCATTAGTATAAAAGGTAAAAGGTGTCTGACACCTTCGGTTTTAATCTTTACTTCAATAAAAGTTTTATTGTTTCAAAACTGCTGAAAATAGGAATATTATTTAATGTAAGATTAAAGAAAGGAGGTGACTGCATTGGCAATAAACTTATTTTGGCCACTCGCTATTAATTTAACAGTTTTAATAATAGATATCTTTATTGTCCTTCCTTTAAGTATTATAAAGAAAACCAGAGGAATTGCTTTTATTTGTCTTATTTGTTCTAGTTTAATATACGGCATAACTATATGGCTTCTTTCTTTATATTTCTCTTATATTTATTTAGGATTAATCGCAGTAATCGCTGGTTCAATTTTTCTTGGTATTGGCGTTATCCCAATTGCTATTTTCGCAGCAGGCACAAGGGGGGAAATATTTTTAATAATATTCTTGGTATCTCTTTCAGTTATATCTACTATTTCAACAGCTATTACTTTTTGGTATGCACAACTCAATTTTGGAAAATCAACTCATCAAGAACCTAAAATCAATAAAAGGGCTATGTAAAAGGTGTCAGACACCCTTTCCCCACAATAAGCCACACAGATTATAACGCAGTGCATCAAAGATCCTCACACCCCATCAACGATCCGCTACAATCCGTTACCCCGCGCACACAAGCGAAGCCCTGCAACAGATGCTCAGGAGGGGTTCAGGATGACAGTCTGGAGCGGTTGTTAGGCTACCAAACAAACAAAAAGCAAATCAATAGAAAATTCGGAAATTAGAACAAACTCCCCCCTCTTTTTTACAACAAAATAACAATCAAATCATAATAACTACCTGTAAAAAGAGAGGGGGGATTTAGGGGGGTGAGTTTTCCCCATCCCCAAGCAAGATTTCAGCGAAGCTAAAATCGCACGATGAATCAACGTTTCTTAGCATAAAATCAGAGCCTTCGAACAAGGAAAATCCTTTTAATTTTTTCGAGACGGAGTCAATCGCGGAGGTCATTATACTCAGCTGTATATGACCGCAGCGATTTGCTTCGTATCGGAAAAATTAAAAGGATTTTTGGTCGGGGTGATAAGATTTGAACTTACGACCCCCTGTTCCCAAAACAGGTGCGCTAACCGGGCTGCGCTACACCCCGACAAAAGTGTAGAACCTAGTTTACTCAAATTTTTCAAATTTTAAAAGAGATAATCCTGTAATCCTTTAGTCTTTTGAAGCGCTGTGCACTTCACAGCCTGAGAATGGGGTGTTTTTAAGGGCCTTGCCCAATGGTGTCCGGTCTTTTCCTTAGGCAACGACAATAATATGCAGTCTGCGGCCAAATTCCTTGATTAAACTACACGTTTCGCTGTTCGCTCCACTCTCGGTAGTCCGCACCAATGAATTTAACCACATCTCACACATTCTTGTCGCTGCTTGTTAATCCATATTGTCGAGCTTGCTGTCCGGTTAAACGAGTCCCGAAAATTTGTATGACTTCAAGTTTGAGCTTAAGCCATGAAAAAAGACCGGACAGTACTGGGCCTTGCCCTTAAAATCCCATAAAATAACTACAGTAATGGTATAATTAATAATAACCAATGCCCAAAAAACAAATGTTCTCAATCCTAGTAATAGGCGAAATCCTGTTTGATATCTTTGCAGAGCAAGGCTATGAAAATATCGGCGGTGCTCCCTTTAACTTTGCCTATCATATCCAAAATATCTTGGGAAATGTTGTTTTTATCAGTAAGATCGGTGATGACGCGCTGGCCAGGAAAGCCCTGAATTTTTTAGGCGAGAGCCGTTTTCCTGTTAAATATATTCAAACTGATAAAAAATATCCCACCGGCAAAGTGAATGTTACTCTGGATAAAGAAAGCATCCCTACTTTTGATATTGTGGAAAACACTGCTTATGATTATATAGAATATAATGACCAGCTTGATAAATTATTAAACTCTACGGAGATTGACCTGGTCTATTTTGGCAGCCTTGCCCAAAGAAATGATTGCACCAGGGATACCCTTGAGAAAATACTAACCAAAACCCGCAAGGCCTTAACTTTTATGGACCTTAACCTTAGGGCGCCTCATTATAATGAAGAAATTATTGAGCTCTCACTTCATGCTTCTGATATCTTAAAAATAAATGAAGGTGAGCTGGAAGTATTAAGCAGCCTATATAAGCTCACTGCCCTTAATACAGAGGACAAAATAAGGAAAATTGCTGATAATTTCAATATTTCCTTTATAAATCTGACTTCCGGCGATAAAGGAAGCATATTATACTTGGAGGATACTTTTCACCAAACTAAAGTCGTACCGAAAAATATCATTGATACAGTTGGCGCGGGTGATGCTTATGCCTCAATTTTGGCCTTGGGTTTGCTTTACAAATGGCCTGCGGGTAAAATTTTAGAGGTGGCCTCGGAATTTGCTTTGGAGATTTGTCAGATTAAAGGGGCTGTTCCCAGGGAAAATGATATTTATCTTAACTTGTTAAAAAAACATGCTTTTTTAACAAGTTAGCTAAGATAAAAAGGATTTAAGGACAGATAATGATTAAAAAGAAGTTTAATGTATTAATGATAAATATTCATGGTCTGCTTAAAAGCTCCAGCCTGGAACTGGGCAGGGATGCTGATACCGGCGGCCAAACAAAATATGTATATGAATATGCCAAGGAATTAGGCAATCATCCTGAGATAGATAATGTTTATATTTTAACTAGGTTTATTTCAGATAAAAGATATTCTCCTGACTATGCTCTTGATGTAGACCCTATTACTGATAATGTTCAAATATTGCGTATAAAATGCCATAAAGTTCAATACATAAAAAAAGAAAAGCTTTGGCCGCATCTGGATGAATTTGTGGATAATGCTCTGGAAACCTTGATCAAGAATGACCTTAAAGTTGACCTTATTCACAGCCATTACGCAGATGCCGGTTATGTTGCCCAGGAATTATCTAACCTTTTAAATATTCCGTTTATTCATACCGGCCATTCTTTAGGCATCCCTAAGAAAAAGAAATTGGCAGAGAACAATGTAAGCGAAATATCTATGGAGATCGACTATAAGTTGAGCCATAGGATTTCTGTTGAAGAAAGTATTATTAAAAATGCCAGCTTAATAATCACCTCATCAGCCCAAGAGATCGATAAACAGTATTCTTTATATAATTCCCATCAACAGGGGAAATACATGGTTATCCCTCCAGGTATTGATCTGGACAAGTTTTATCCTTATTTTTACCTGAACGACCGTAACCTTAAGTACCAGCGTTTCTATGAAATGAGCCTGGAAACCCGTGAATCCATCAAGCAGGAATTAATGAGATTTTTGGTTCATCCGAACAAACCTTTGATCTTAACTATCTGCAGGCCGGAGAAAAGGAAAAATATCGAAGGCTTACTAATGGCCTATGGCCTGGATAAAGAATTACAAGCCATGGCTAACCTGGCGATTTTTGCAGGCATCAGAAAAGATATATCTAAAAAAAGCCGGCTTGAGCAAAAAATATTAATGGACATGCTGCTTTTAATGGATAAATATGACCTGTATGGGAAACTGGCTATCCCGAAAAAACATAATTTTGAGTATGAGATACCTGAACTATACCGTTATACAGCCCAGATCGGCGGAGTATTTATTAATCCTGCTTTTATCGAACCATTTGGCCTTACCCTTTTGGAAGCTGCTGCATCCGGCGTACCCATTGTAACGACTAATAATGGGGGCCCCCAAGAAATTATAAAAAACTGCGATAACGGTATTTTAGTAGATGTAAATAATCCTGCTGAGATCAGCGAAGCCCTGAAGAAAATCATTTCTAATCCGGACGTCTGGCAGAAATATTCCAGAAACGGCACTACAAACGTAAAAAAGCATTACAGCTGGCAGCCGCACTGTGAAAAACTGATAAATACCCTGAAAGACCAAAACATCCTTTCTACATCCAGCTTAAAACAGAAACAAACTGGTTCCTTAAAAGATAAAATATTATCTTTTACCAAACTTATAGTAACAGACCTGGATAATACTTTAATCGGAGATGATGCTGAGCTAAGCAAGTTCCTTTCCTGGTTAAATAACAACCGCCATCAATTCGGTTTTGCGATTGCTACCGGAAGAAACATTGATTCTACGATAGAAGCTCTGAAGGAAAACAATGTTTCAATGCCTGACATATTCATTACCTCGGTAGGCACTGAAATTTATTATCATTTCTCTAATAGTTTAATCTCAGATAAAAGATGGCCGGTCTGGTTAAATGAGAAATGGGAACCCGGCCTTATCAGAAAAACCCTGGACCCGTTGAGCTTTCTGGAACTCCAGAAAGACCTAAGAGAGTTTAAAATAAGCTATAATCTAAAAGACTATACGCCAGATAAGCTCCAAAAAGTGAATACCGCTTTAAAAGCCCATAACCTAAAATACAAAATTGTGCTGACAGAGAATGTTTTTCTGGATATCTTGCCTTTTAAGGCCTCTAAATATAAAGCTATTCTACATGTTCTCAATAAGTGGAAGCTTTCACCTAAAGACACTATTGTTTGCGGGGATGCCGGCAATGATAAAGAAATGCTTAAGAATATGAAAAACTCTGTTATTGTTGCTAATTATAAAAAAGAATTATCCGGCCTAAAAAATGTTTATTATTCCAGCCAAAAATATTCAGGCGGGATTTTAGACGGGCTCAAACATTACAATTTTATTTAGGAGACTTTTACATGCAATCTACATTACCAATTGAAATAGAACGGATAGAAAAAGAAGTATTATTAAAATTTCTTAATTTATTAAAACATCTTTCCAAGTCCCATATCTTGAGAAATGAATTAATTAATTTTTTTAATGAACTGCGGCCCAAGACTGAATTAGCTTTTGATGTCAGCAAAAAACTATATGTGTATAGATTCTTGAAAAAGGTCCAGGAGATGATCATTGTTGAAAATAGTTTTTTATTTGTCTATCGCTACAGGATTGCTAAATATGAGTACTATGAAATAAATTTCGACAAGAATATCTGGTTTAAGCCAATATCCATAGAAGACTATCTTCATAACAAAGACTATGTTTTAACCGGACAAAAAGCTGATACTCATAGGAAAGCACCCCAAATAGACTTCCTACCTTTTTATGATTATTCACCCAAAATTAAGGATTCCGATGATATTGGTAACGGTATAATCTATCTGACAAAAAACCTGGCCAGCAACCTTTTCCAGCATCCTGAAACCTGGAACCAGCTTTTACACCAGTTCTTAAGCGGCCTTTGCCTGGGAAAACAACAATTATTAATAGACTGCAAAAAAATAAAAAGCCTGGAGGTATTGATAGAACGTTTGGACTTTATAATGGACCTGGCTGAAAGTACGGCCACTAAAACAGAGCAGAAAGATTTTTTCAAAGATTTGAAGCTTTTAGGCTTTAAACCAGGTTGGGGAGATTCTATAGACCGCATTGCAGAGACTATGAAACTACTAAAAACATGTATTAATAGCCCTGATGCTAAGACCCTGGAAAATTTTATTTCCCGTATTCCCCTGATCTCCAAAGTGGCCATCATTTCTCCGCATGGCTGGTTTGGGCAGGAAAAAGTACTGGGCAAACCTGATACCGGAGGACAAGTCGTATATATTTTAGACCAGGTCAAATACCTGGAAAAAAAGATTGCCAAAAACCTTAAATCAGCCGGGCTCAAGGTCAAACCAAAAGTTTTGATAGTATCCAGATTAATACCGGAAAATGAAGGCACTACCTGTGACCAAAGACTAGAAAAAGTAAATGGTTCCAAGAACTGCTGGATACTGCGTGTACCTTTTAGAAATAAAAAAGGTGACATCCATCCCAAATGGGTATCCAGGTTCCATATCTGGCCATACCTGGAAACTTTCACTGAAGAAGCTGAGGAAAACCTAAAAACAGAGTTCAAAAGCTATCCTGACCTGATCATCGGCAATTATTCAGACGGCAACCTGGTGGCCACTCTTTTAGCTCAAAAATGTAATGCCATCCAATGCAACATTGCCCATGCCCTGGAAAAATCAAAATATATGTTCTCTGATATAAACTGGGAAACTCTGGAAAAGAATTATAATTTTTCCTTCCAGTACACAGCAGACCTGGTGGCAATGAACCTGACATCATTTATTATTACCAGTACTTTCCAGGAAATCGGCGGCACACAAGAAGTCCAGGGACAATATGAAACTTATTTATCGTATTCAATGCCGAATTTATATCATGTAAAAAGAGGGATTAATCTTTTCCATCCCAAGTTCAATGTTATCCCGCCCGGAGTGCCGGAAAATGTCTTTTTCTCCTATGCCTTAACAAATAAAAGGAAAGATAAGATCACTAAAAACATGGAAAAGACCGTCTTCTTAAAACAAGGTGATTTTGTGATCGGCAAATTAGAGCACCCTGATAAAATCCCTATTTTTAGTATGGCGCGCATAGATAAAGTTAAAAACCTTTCCGGATTAATTGAGCTGTTTGCTACCAACCAGGATTTACGTAAGATTGCCAATCTGATCATCATTAGCGATAAAATAGATATTAAGCAGTCCCAGTATGAAGAAGAGCAGCATGAAATAGAAAAGATTTATAAGTTAATAGAGGAACATGACCTTAAAAAAGATTTCAGGTGGGTAGCTATCGGCGCTACGGCATCCAGAGATGAACTGGCAGAGGTATATAGAATAATGGCAGAACGAAAAGGCGTATTTGTGCAGCCGGCCCTGTTTGAGGCTTTTGGCCTGACTGTTATTGAAGCCATGGCCAGCGGGCTGCCTACATTTGCCACAAGTTTCGGTGGGCCTTCGGAAATTATTCAGGATAATGTAAACGGCTTTTTAATAAACCCTACTACTCCAGCCAGAGTAGCCACAAAAATCCTGTCCTTCATAAAAAAATCACAGAAAAATCCTGCGGTCTGGGAAGATATCTCTAAAAACAGCATTAAAAGAGTGGCGGAAAAATATAATTGGAATTTATATTCGGAACGGCTACTAACCCTATCCAGATTGTATAGCTTTTGGAAATTTGCGGTCTCTATGCGGGAAAAATTAAAAATGCGGCTATATTGTGATATGATATTTGATGATTTCTTTAGGAAAAGGTTGCCAGAAGAGTATTAGTTATAGTTTTTTAAACACTTGATATTTTTCATCTTCTAATCTTCGTTGGTTTATCTAAGATAATTAACTAATAAGAAATAAAATTATTATGATTTATAAAAGTTTAATGGAAATTTATAAAAAAATTGTAGCCGTTACTAAGAATACTGATATAGAATTTGCTATTAGTTTTAACTGCTTGAAAAATCTAGATTCAAAAATAACACCTATTGATGTGGATGATCTTGTATTTAACGCCGTAGTTGAATTACCAAATAGTTTTGATAAAGCTTTTGAGAATAAATTTAAAAAAATCCAAAAACAGCATAAAAACTCAATAGAATTTAATACTTTCTTTAGAGAACTAAAAACTAAATCACAAAATATTGCAAAACAGATACTTATCCAAATTAATAAATTAGACAAGAAAAATAAAACACTTAGAAATAAAGCTCTAAAATTCGTTATTTATTGGGCAAAAGTCCAATTTGAGCTTTGGCTGGAAAAACAAGAGATCTCCAAGACCCAACAAAAATATCAAAAACTGTTTGAATTGGATGATAATTACACTGTGCATTTTGGCCAAAAATATTGTGATTACTTCACAGCCTGTTTTTCAAACATAAAAACAAAACAAAACAATATTCTAGCACTAATTATTAAAGAGGCGGTTTTTTTTTATAAGAATAGTAAAACACCTAAAATGTTTCAAACGATCAAAATCAAAGACTATGCCGGCTACAGTGATATCAGCAAAAAATATAGGAGCGCAAAAGAAGAAGCCGGCAAATTAAAAAGTAGAATATGCAATCTAAAAAAGGAAGCCGCTAATTTAATTAAAAAGAGGCAAGAAGAGATTAAAAAGCTTTGCGAAAAACTGAATAAGATAGATTGTAAATTCAAATGGCTGGGATTAGAAAAATCCTATATTGAAAAAGCTATTCAAAAGTTAAATAAACTCAATAACGAGAAGGTAATTATTTCCTCGTATCAAAAAGTTGTTAATGACATTTTCCTCTATACCCAATTCTCCGAAAAAGCTGTTAATTATTTAAACGCCCAAATAGAGGCCGCTTATAATATTGGTA
>JBHPDY010000065.1:0-10007 GCA_042577605.1 Candidatus Margulisiibacteriota bacterium | reverse complement strand
ACTGGCACTAAGGGACAAAAACTCTCATCTCAAGTCTTGTATTGAGCATAACATTGACTTGATAGACCTGGTGGTTGTGAACCTATATCCCTTTGAAAAGACTATAACCAAAGAAAAGGTCAGCTTAGAAGAGGCTATAGAGAACATTGATATAGGCGGCCCTTCAATGATCCGTTCTGCTGCTAAAAATTACAGGTCAGTAGGTATTATTGTAAATCCAGGTAAATATGAAGTGGTATTAGCTGAACTAAAAAAGAATAAAGGTGAATTAACAGAAAAAACGAGAAAAATACTTGCCTGCGAGGCTTTTCAGCATACAGCACGCTATGATAGCTTGATCTCCGGTTTCCTAAGGGACAGGTTAACTGAAGACCAGGAAAAATTTACCGAAATAATATCCCCTGTCCTTAAAAAAACAGCAAACCTAAGATATGGTGAAAATCCCCATCAAAAAGCAGCCCTATATAAAATTATGGGTGAAAAAGGCCTTGCCGATATTCAGCAATTGCATGGCAAGGAATTATCTTATAACAATATCATTGACCTGGAAGCAGCCTGGCAGATAATTGCAGAGCTAGAACTTCCGGGTGCAGCAGTTATCAAGCACACAAATCCCTGCGGTGCAGCTATAGCCGAAGATCTGTATAAGTCTTATCAAAAGGCTTACGACAGCGATCCCTTATCAGCTTTTGGATCAATTGTAGGCTTGAATAAAATTGTAGACTTGAAAACAGCAAAAGAAATTGCCAAAACTTTTGTAGAAGCAGTTATTGCCCCGGATTTTGATGCGGAAGCATTGAAACTTCTCAAGAAAAAACCATCAATCCGGTTAATAAAATACAATAAAAATAATAAGGATTCCGGTATAGCCTATAAACATATAAAAGGCGGATTTTTAGTGCAGACCAAAGATAACAGCGAGAACGCTCCGTATGATTTAAAGTGCGTTACCATAAAGAAATGCACAACTAAAATACAGAACGATTTGTTATTTGCAAATCAGATCGTTAAGCATGTGAAATCCAATGCTATTGTTATCGTAAAAGAAGGCCAGATACTAGGCGTAGGGGCCGGGCAAATGAGCCGGGTGGATGCTATGGAAATAGCTCTTCGCAAGGCCGGAAAAAAGGCCCAGGATTCAGCTTTGGCTTCAGATGCTTTTTTCCCTTTTAAAGATGCCATCGAGCTGGCGGCAAAGGCTGGAGTTAAGGCCATCATCCAGCCTGGCGGGTCAAAAAGGGACAAAGAAGTAATAGACTGCTGTAATGAAAATAATATTTGTATGCTTACCACCGGTGTTAGGCATTTTAAGCATTAAGTTTTGGTTTTTGTGGAGAATTAATAATTAAAATGCGAAAAATAATAATTTTATGGGCTGTCTTTATATTCCTGTTTTTCCCTGTGATGCTTTCAGCAGCCACAGCTTACCAGAAAGCCCTGGATTATTATTATCAGGACAGGTTGGATTATGCATTAGCTTTTCTTAGTAAAAGCCCCAACATCCAGAATAAAACTATCCTAACAAGTTTAATATATTTGAAGCAGAACAAATTATCTCAAGCCAGGAAATATTTAGCTAAGGTTAAGACAAACAATATAGTTCTGAATGATTATGTGAAATATATTGACTTAAAAATCTCATTACTTGAAGGGAATTTTGCCAGGGCGAGTAAAATTGCTGATTATATCCACTCATCTGACCGTAGTCCGTACCTGGACCGGAAGATCAAGTTAGAGTTCGGATGGTATTATTTAAGGAAAAAAGAGTATTCCAAGCTCCAGAAAATATTAGACCATTTAGATGTTAGTCGAAAAAATACGGTTTTTTATTCCCAAGTACAGGAATTAAAAATTGAAAAAGAACTCCAGCATCAGAACTTGAGCGAAGCTCTGGTTCATTATGGGAACCTTATCAAAGAGTACCCGTTTAAGGACCACAATCAAAGGCTATGGAAAAAACTTGAAAGAAGCTTTCATGGAAGGTTGCAGTTAGAGGATTGTTTCGCTAGTGCAAAAGCGCACTTTGATTATGTTGAAAATCTTTTTGAAGCAAAGGCTTATGACCAGGCTGAAAAACAGGTAAGGCTTGTCCAACAGGGACACCCTGATGTTCAGAACAAGAAAGAGCTATATTACTTTCTAGGAAAAATCTATTTTAACCAGTACCGATATCGAAAAGCGATTCCCGTATTAAGGAGGGCCTTAAACTACACAACAAGTTTAAGCACAGAAAAAGAGATCAGGTATTATCTGGCAACGTCTTACCAAAAGCTAAATAAACAAAGGGCTGCGTTAGCACAACATCTAAAGATCATAGAACAAATCAGGAAAGACCCGTATGAAGCCCTGGCACTCTTTAATATATGTAATTACTATAGTCTCAACGGCCCTTATCATGAATATAAAAAGTATTATGACCTTTTTATTACTGAATTTGAATCTTCGCCTGCGGCCATGCAATTAGCATTTCAGAGCCAGTGGCATAAGATAACGGTTTCTTCCTCGCCTAAAAAAGTCAGGTCTATGCTGAAAGCATTATTGCCGGATAATTTATATTTTAAACTCATGATATTTTACAAAAAAGAATTCCCAAAGAAATTTGCCGGAAGCTCCAGGAAAGACTATGTTTTAGAAGGAGTAAAACAATTCCCTCTATCTTTTCGTGCCTATAATCTTCTTAAAAACACGATTGCATTACCAAAAAATAAAGTATCTTTAACTAAAAAAAGCGGTATCTGGAAAAAATATAAAGATCTGTATCAGGCAGGTCTGGGCAAGTTAGCGCTGGAGGAAGCCGACTATCTTTATTTTATTTCCTCGAAAAAAGCTGACCTTGCAAGGTATCTTTTTGTGCGTGTTAATCTCCTGACAGAGCTTAATATGCCCTACCAATCTTTAGCTATCTTAGAAAAGAATGCCACTTTTTTTGATTTCATTTACGGCAAGATAAAGCCGGAGTTTACCCGGGATTTTTATCCTTTAGAATACTGGTCTCTCATAAAGAAATATGCAAAGAAGTACAGGGTTGATCCTTTTTTTCTCATTACAATTATTCGCGAAGAAAGCCACTTTAAAGCTGACTCAGTTTCGTCTGACGGTTCTCTGGGGCTGATGCATATCGCGCCTATAACTGCCGCAGATATTGCTTATATGGTAGGTAAGCCCTGGAGCGATCCCAGTGTATTATTTGATATTGAGACAAATATTAAGTTCGGAAGCTACTATTTAGGCTGGCTGAAACGAATGTTTAAAGGAGATTTTTTGTACATGGCCTGCGGGTATAATGCCGGGCCGGGTAATACCAAGGAATGGATAGGGTCATTAGGCATGGCAGATGCAGATGTTTTTATCAAAAATATTAAATACACCGAAACCAGGGAATATGTAAAAAAAGCAAGGGAAACTTACCTTATCTATAAACTTCTATATTAAATTGTGTGGTTTATGCCACACGATTTAGAAAATCAAAATAATTCGATGCAATTTATTTCTCTTTTTATCGATAAATAAATAAAGATATTTTCATAAAAAAACAAGAAAAACAGATTAGCTTAGGAGACTTGAATGATCTTTAGATTTTTATCATTTGGACACGAAGAAGTGTCGCTAAAGAAGAATCCACCCCAAATAACCAAAAAAACACCAATTCGCAATTATAGTGAAAAGGAAAAATACAGATTATTAATAATTCTAAATTATAATCAACTAATCAGCCAATGGATTAAGCTTGTTTCAAACAGGAAAATTACTAACCAGAAGATATTTGAAATAATGCAGGAAACTATTAAAAATAACAATAATAGTATAAAAATGGAAAAGAAGAACCATACGAAATTATATTTCCAAGACTTTATAGATCAAATATTAGAAAAAATGGATAAAGCTAATTGGGGGAAGAAAAAGAAAAAAACAGTTTTAGCAAGATTTAAAATCTTCACAAAACTATTTAAGGGTAAGTATGAAAAAACATACCTGGAAAAACAGGATAAAATCAATCAGCAAATTGAAAAAATGAATGATGATTTGGAAAAACAAGATTATTTTAAGTGCTTAAATAGATTATTTATTATTTCCAAGATATTTGGAGGAGACGTTAATTATGTGCCTAATGAAATGCATGTTTCTTTTCTATCTGTGAGAGCAAAATGCTATCTTAAAGTAGGAGAGATAGATAAAAGCCTGGAAATTCTAAAGTTTCTATTACTAAGAAATAAGAGCTTTAAGTCAGAAGTGTCAGAAAAGGCAATAGGATCGACAGCTCCTGTAATTTTAAATGGAACACTGGAGCAAGGAAGGACATTAGAAACGTATTTGGCCTTCAATTACACAAAAGAATTTATCACTGATGCGCAGTGGGTAAAGCAATTTGAACGTAAAATTAGATATTTTTTAGTATTGCAAGCCTTTTATGCAGAAACCAGTGCTATGAGAACAGGAAAAAGAAAGATAAAGCCAGTTTCATTTGAAGATATCAAATTATCATATAAACATAATGGCCGGATATGTTTTACAGACCTAAAAAGACTTAAGTATTCTTATACAGGGAAAACAAGGATTTTTCCGGAAAAATTTAAAACACCTAACTATTTATTTTTAAAAGCGCAAGGTTTTAATAGTGCGCTTTGTTACTATTTAGGTATATATTTTGCTGACAAGCTAATGATGCCTTTTAAGGAATCATTGCCCAGAGCCTTTTGGGGAATAACATATCAATTGCTTAGTAAATATAATGAACCTAACCAGTTTATATTTAAACTTATTATTAACAATCTTATTGTAAATGACCTTTTATTGAAAAATAAAGCAGAGAAAGCCGGCAATTACTTGCGGCATATTTTGAATGACTATCTAAAACTAAGAGAAACATATCTTAAAAACAATACTCAAAGCAAAGAACAAGAGGTGCTCTTTAATTATGTATCAGCCCAGGTGTTCAACCAGATCACAGAAGCTCATTTCTGCTTGGGGCATCATTTTAAAGCCTTAATTACATTTCATATTTCCGAACATTTATTTTCTCAGGCAGATAAAGTCAATAAGAGAAATTATAAACCGTCGGCAGACATTAATAATAATCCTGTTAAAATATTTTATGAGAAGTTGATATTACAACATTTAGAAATGAATACGAATTCCGAGCAAGAATCAAAGCGGCCACTGACTTTCGATGAATTTTGTATGAAAAACACCAATACAAAGCACAAGGCAACTGAACCGAAAGTTGTCAAAATAAGTCGAGAGTGCGTAGAAAGACATTTTAAGAACAACAAAGTAAGTATGTGTTATATTTTTGAAACACTATCTTCATATTTTTTAAGATTAAGCATTCTTTATAAGAATGAAGAAACAGAGTCTTTAAAAAAGATGAAAGAAGCAATTTCGAGCTTGGCGGTCAGTGAAAAAGTGTTGGCAAAACTAAATGAGAACTTACAATATGACAGGTTTATGTTAGGTGGTTTTGAAATTAAAATGCTTATACCGGAAATTCTGAAAGAACTTCTGTCCAAGCCACCTAAATGGATAGCAGGGCTTAATAATCTTATGAGCAACATCTTTTATGATGAGGAACTTAATAAGTCCATTAAGACGGAAATGCTTTTTCAAGTAATCCGCGAAAAAGACCTTTTGCCTGTTAGTTATAAGTTTTTTACTGAACTATGCATAAAATTAGAGCTTTTGCATCTGAACTTAATTAATAATGAAATTCAGGAAGGAAATTTAACTATCCATCCCAATGGTTTATTTTGCCAAGAACTGCAGGTCTGTAAGAAATACTCGGAAAAGAAATTCAAGAAAAGCACCAGAGCTTCTTGTCAGAATTTATTAAATGTTTTTAATTCTAAGTTTGATCGTAACCGTAGTTTTTTGCACGTTGCTATAGAAAACGAGATGCCATGGATTGTGGCTATATGCCTTTATTATGGAATGAACATCAATTACCAAGATTTAAATGGTGTTTCTCCAAAGATGCTTGTTAATAAGATGAAAAAGGTTGAAAAACGTTCTGATGATATTGAATTAATTATTAAATTATTTGCCCTTTTAGAAGAAAAGCAGAAAATAGGTATTGAAGAAATCCAAAGTATTTTTTCTGAAAAAGCTACTGAAGAAGAAGTTGAGCCGGAAAAAGAGGGAAATATAACAAAGCAAAAAACCGAGTTTAATCAAAGCAAAAAAGACGAGAGCATAGACCTAAACATGAATAGCAGTGGCAGAAAAATTCAAAAGGAACTTAACAAACTTCGAAAGAAAAAAGGATATAATGTCATTATAAAAGTGAACAGTAGCCATAAATTTATGCAATTTATAAATAGCAAAGGGGAAACCATCAGGATTCATTTCAGCCCGGGACAAAAGAAGTGTAACCGCACTAAATCAAAAATGTCTGTAGGTGTGTTAAAGCAATTTCTGAGGGATCTACAGAAAACTTAATAAACAAATTATATCCGGAAGGAGTCATTGGTATGTTGTGGGAATTATTTTCTTTTGACCAAATGGGAGGCAAAACGATAAAAAGGCCTAAAAAAGATGTTGCTATTATTCCCCAGCAAAAGGCAGCCACAAGAAAATAGGGGCCTTCACACTTGGTAAGGCCAGTACAAAATCCGGAAAAACTAAATCCGGTATGTCCATAGGAGTGCTAAAAGAGTTTATTCGGAAATTGAAGTTGCTTGAAGAAGAAATGCAAGAACAAAAAACCAAAATAGGGCCGAGTGTAGTCTAGCGTTACTCCATAAAAATATGCTATAGTTTTAACCATTCAAATGACCAAAAAAGAAACCAAATTTATATTCATTACCGGCGGAGTAGTATCGTCTCTCGGCAAGGGTATTGCCGCGGCCTCCCTAGGCATGATCCTCAGAAGCCAAGGCTATACAGTTACCATCCAAAAATTCGATCCTTACCTAAACCTTGATCCAGGAACAATGAGCCCCTTCCAGCATGGAGAAGTTTTTGTCACCGAAGACGGGTGTGAAACAGACCTTGATCTGGGCCACTACGAGAGGTTCTTAGACCAGAACCTTTCCAGGGTAAATAATGTCACCTCCGGCATGGTGTACTGGGAGGTGCTTACCAAGGAAAGGCGCGGTGATTATCTAGGCAATACTGTGCAGATCATCCCGCATGTTACAAATGAAATAAAAGAAGGATTGGTTAAGGTGCTTCAAGAGAAGCATTATGATTTTGTTATAACAGAAATCGGAGGTACTGTCGGAGATATAGAAGGCCTGCCTTTTCTGGAAGCCATAAGGCAGTTCCAGTTTGACCACCCTTCCCTTTGTGCCTATATCCATCTTACATTAGTGCCCTTTCTCAATACTTCCGGGGAATTTAAGACTAAGCCCACCCAACACAGCGTTAAGGAATTACGTTCTATCGGGATCCAGCCAGACATTATTATGTGCCGCACCCAAAAAATCTTCCCGTATGAAATAAAACAAAAAATAGCTCTGTTCTGCAATGTTCCTCCTGACGCTGTTATTACGGCTCTGGATGCTGAATCGATCTATAGTGTGCCTATTATTCTAGCGAACGAAGGATTGGAAAAAGTCGTAGCCCGTAAGTTTTCTCTTAAATATCGAGAAAAACACTTGGACAAGTGGTATAACTTTATCGATATTCTACAGGATAAAGAAAAACCAAAGATAAAAATCGCTCTGGTAGGTAAATACAATAGCCTCTCAGATTCATATTTAAGTATATTAGAGTCATTAACCCACGCAGCAGTAGTCAATAACTGTTCCGTTGAAGTAGTTTGGGTGGACGCCGAAAATATTGAGCGGGAAAAGGACGCTGGAATATTCCTTTCCCATGTGCAGGGTATCCTTATTCCTGGCGGATTTGGTGACCGCGGTGTTGAAGGCAAGATACTTGCGGTTCAATATGCCAGGGAAAATGACATCCCTTATCTCGGGCTTTGTTTAGGAATGCATGTTGCGGTTATTGAGTTTGCCCGTAATATTCTTGGTTTGACAGATGCTAACAGCACAGAGTTTAGTGATAGCACCGCATATCCGGTGATAGATTTTCTACCTGAGCAAAAAGCCATCCGTAAAAAAGGCGGTACCATGCGGTTAGGCGCTTATCCATGTAAGATTATTAAGAATAGCCTTTTGGAAAAAGCCTATAAAAGCCGGCAAGTTCAGGAACGGCATAGACATCGCTATGAGTTTAATAATGAATTCTTGGATTTATTTGAGAAAAAAGGCATGAAGATGTCCGGAACTTCGCCAGAAGGAAACTTAGTCGAGGTCATTGAACTGCCGGACAAAAAATGGTTCCTAGCCTGTCAGTTCCATCCGGAATTTAAATCAAGGCCCTTAAGATGCCACCCTCTTTTCAAAGATTTTGTTGATGCTGCTAAATCATCACTATGAATATCTTTAAAAGATTTACCCAGAAATTTAATGCGTTTTCAACCGGACATGCCGAAACTCCTTACGATGACAAGAAGCGTGATCCTTTTTCTGAAGAAGAAGACGAGGAAGACGATATATTCGGTAAGAAAAAAAAGAAAAAAAAGAAGAAAATGGATCTGAAAAAATATGTCGAAAAACCGCCCGGTATTGACTCTGCCGCGTAAGTCTTAATAACTATTAATACTGCTTAACACAGGCAGAAAAGTAAAATATATAAACAAAAATACCATTATCCCAATAAAGGAAAGCAAAATAGGTTGGACAAGGCTGAGAGCCCGATCAGTTTTTCTGCGTTCCTGTGTTTTTATGTCCTGGCTGATCTTAAAAAAGGTGTCTGCTAACTTCCCGGTCTTTTGGGCATTTCTAAGCAGTTCCTGTTGATAACTGCTCAATTCATAGCTTTGTAAAAACGAACCGGAAAAATCTCCGGAGCTAAGAAAAGAATCTTTGAACTTATTATAAGCGATTTCCTGCTCAGGATTATGTTTATGGCTAAAGCAGTTAATAGCCTCTTTCATAACCAATCCGCTTTTAAGAAAAATGCCAAGTATCCATAAGATATCAGATACAGATTCCGGAAAAAGTAAATTTGCGATAAGCATTTTTATTTTATTGGCTGAGAAAGAGTAAAAAATTAAGACACTGCCAAATAAAAGAACAATCATTTCTCTAGCATATTTATCAATAAAACTTGTAAGGTTAAGAATTAATCGGATTACTCCGGGTAATTCCAGGTTAAGATCCTGGTAAAAAGATCGGAAATTAGGAAGCAGGATAAAAATAAATATGAAAAAAATTACAGCTGTGGTTAGTATCAGGAAGAAAGGATAAGCGATTTTTTTAAGAAAAATGTTTAGGCTTTTTAATTTCTGCTGATAGTAATCCCCTAATTTGCCTAAAAGCTCTTCAATGTCCGGTAGTTTTTCGACCTGAGAAAAATTAAAAGGTATATTTTCAGGGAGCATTTTTTTGAAAGCCCGCAACAGGTTTTTGCCTGATTTTAGGTCTTCAGCCAAAGAAGTAAGCCGAGACCTCTGTTCCTTATTAGATTCATCTGTGATAATTATTTGAATAGCCTTTGATAAAGCAATGCCTGCCTTAAGAAGGTCTCTTAATTTAAAGCAGAACGTTGAAAAACGTTTTAATGATTGGTAATCAAATAAAATAGAACTCATATATCTTACCTAGGCGGGTTTATTATAAACATCATTTAGAAAATTACAAGCTTTTTATCCTGTGAAGTCCGGTCTTTTTTCATTGCTTAAGCTCAAACTTGAAGTCATACAAATTTTTGGGACTTGTTTAACCGGACACTACTCGACTTCACAGGTATATAACTCTAAAAATAGATGCGATTTTATGTGATTATACCGATAATATAATGTAAATATAAAAAACGCAGTAAGATAAGGATAGGACAATGCTATATAAATTTATTCCTATGCAAGCGAGTGAAATACTCTTTGCTGACTCAAAAGAGAAGGCTCCATGGAAAACTTTGGACATGAAGAGGCTTTCTTTTGATACATTAGGAGTTGTTTTTTCTTTTATGTTTAACTTTATGCGCGATTCAAAACAATATTTTAA
>JBHPDY010000064.1:0-10022 GCA_042577605.1 Candidatus Margulisiibacteriota bacterium | reverse complement strand
AATTTTCGTCAGAGTTCGGATAATTTCTATTTACAAAATACAGATAAATTTTTAAAATGAAATTAGTTTTATGAATATCTCCAAATCTATTGGTATTGGATTATGTTTGATAGTCACCATGCTCTGCCAGCAAAGCCTTGCAGTTTTGGGTCAATGGAAGCATATTGACAGATCTTATGTCCAAGATAATCATCTCTATTTCAAAGGCGTGCACGCAGAGCACAGAGGCGGCTGGGAAATGGTTGATGACGACTGGGTTAGGACCGCTGACGGTTTTAACATCGCCACCCTGGGCAGGATATTTATTAAAGGCGACTTAATTTACGGTATAAAATATGAGCATCATTCTATTGTGATGCTGCCTGAGCTAATCGTAGCGGATTCCATTGTAACTAATTTCAACAGCTACTTTAATACTTTGTGCATTGGCAGCATTGGAGATTTGGACGCTGTGCCCCATGATACTTATGATACTTATCATGATACTGGTTTGGATGGTTTATACACGGCTGGCAATAACCATACAATTTCTCAAGTTTGGGCCGGCTGGGGTTCTAATTATTTATATCCCTGGCAGCACTTTAATGACATAAGCGCATTTGTTACTGACGAACCAAATGCTCCTGAAAATCCACACAAAGAGGATTGGTTTTTAAACTATAATAATGTTGTTGTGTATAACAAAGATGACGGAAGTTCACTTAATGCAAAGATCGGACAAGACAGACTTTCTACTGATGTGGCTATGGACCGCAGAAGAAATTTTGCTATTGCTCAAAGGCCAGACGGCGGCAGGTTATGCCTTAATATGGCCGCACTTAATAAGTCTACGGTAGATTCGTTGGACGGAGGGCTGGGCATTTCATTTGGCAATTCCGAAAAGCTAACCATAAACTCCTCCAAAAAAGTCGGCATAGGCTCGCCTCCTACTCCTGGAACAGGAGTGCTTAAAGTAAACGGGGATTTTTCGCTAAGCAATTTATTCTCAACAAAGACTAACATGCTTTTCCTTGGCGATCAGCGCAACGCCAATAGTATGGGCTTAGCCTATAGCAATGTATCTATGTCAAGCTATGGGCTTTCAAACAAAGAATCCCTGGTGTTTTTTTCAAATGACCAGATTAGGTTCCAGAATAATAATGGCTCATTTACCGGTGTTGAAATGGATGTTAGTGGTACTCCTACTATTTTATTTCGGGGAACACTCGCTATGTACGATAATCACATTCCTTGGAGCAACTGGGATTTCTTTTTATTTAACTATTTCTCAGCGCCTAATGGTTATAAAAATTTACATGTCTATAAACCAATGACCATAGGGATATATAAAGAGCTTGTCTCCGAGCTTACTCCTCATGCCAGGTTATATTTTAATGGATTTAACCTAACAAATGCTAATAATCAAATGTATGTTGAAAAGCACCAAGAACTTACAAATTATAGTGAGATGAGGATTGCTATTGGCCTTACTAATTCTTCTAGTTATCGATGGGAAATAGGCGCTGAAGATGATTCCTCAGCTCCGGACAGTGCCGGCCAATTCTTTCCTGCAATACAGCCGCTTGTCTGGTTTAAGCTAGATGGAACTCATGGATTCACGGATACTACACCAGGACCAATAGAATCGCCGGATCTACCATATAATCATGACGACACCTACCCTTTATATCCACTTACAAAATCAGATTTTTTAAAAGGTAAAGATTTTTTTGCCGGCCGGATTTTTACCGCAAGCGGCGCCAGTCTAAAAGCAAGTGACGTGCGCCTTAAAACTGATATAGGTCCTTTAAGACATGTTCTGAGTTCTATAATGGCGTTAAAAGGTTTATCTTATAATAAGATATCTAAAGAAGACGCAAGCTCTATATCAACAGAGGAGCATGCAAGTTTATTATCACAGTTTCTAGATCCTGATAAATCTTATGATTTTTTTAAGAAAAACTATAGTTCCGAAGTTAAAAATAACTACTATGGCCTGGCAGCCCAGGAAGTTGCACGGTATTTTCCTGCTGCCGCATATCAAGACCAGGATGGTTTTTTTGAGCTGGACTATGAAAGCCTTATCCCTGTATTAATCAAAGCTGTTCAGGAACGTCAGGAAATAATAGCTCATTTTAAGAAAGAATTAAGAGATATTAAATTGCATCAAAAAACCAGAAAGCAAAATAAATTATGATGTACCGAAGATTAAAACTAATATTAGTATTATTTATTTTGTTAATTAGTGCCAGCTTTACCAGCAGCAAAGTATTTGGTAGTGAGGCATATCTTGACAATAATAAAATACAGTTCCTTTTAGGCGGCGGTTGGTATATAGATAATGAAGAAGCTTATGGAGACCGAACTTTAGGCGACCCCGAAAAAACACTTAAAACTATTTTCCCTGGTCATATAGTAGTCAGCAATGATGTCTATATTGCAGGCGAGATCGTTGGCGAAATGTGGTGGAAAGGCGAACCAGTGTTAAAATTTGAACCTGAGATAGGGCATAAAGCAGGTAGAGCAAGTGTAAATAATTGTATAGTTTCACTTGGAAATGCGGAAATAGGCAATTTGTTCTTAGGCCATATTGAACTGGATGATTATGCTTCAGCCATGGCTCATTTATCTGCTCCTAAAGAGACATCTTATGCCTTAATGCAAACCTATAACGACGACTTAGATACCTCTATTACGAGGCTAAATGCGGCTACTAATGGTATTATTGGCTTCAGAGTTGACGATGTAAATAAAGTTCTGGTAACTAAGATCGGGGTAGGAATTGGTTTGGAAGAAGGGGCTTACCCTTTGGTTTCCTTAGAAGTTGACGGGGATGTGTATACAGATGACGGATCTGGCGATGGAACTATTGATCTTGGAAGTAATTCTTACACAATATCCAGTGATGGTAATGATTTAAATTTGCGATCAGCTGATTATCTATATTTTTACGACAGAGAAGATTATGATGTTGCGGCAAGATTTTTCGCGTCCTTAGGGGTAGGTGCCCTTTGCAACCGTATTGGTTTAGCGGCAAAATCTGACCGGCTGTTTAGAAATTACCAGGATATTGAAGAAGTCCATGTCCAAATCGACGGCAGTATTTCACTTGGTCTGGCAGGCAATAACGAGGGTACCCAAACAACCCCGCCCAGGATATATTTTTGCGGCCAGCCTTATGAAAATGACGATATTCTATGGATGGGACGTATCGCAGAGACAACTCTCAGGACCGTTATAGGTGATGATACAGGGCCTACTGATCCGGAACCGTATGTTTTCCCTCATCCCGGGAATAGATGCGTTAAAACTCCTGCCAACTTATGTTGGAGAGTTACGACTTATTGGGCGCGAGAGTATCCATCTGATGATATCCCTGAAGATATTCCTGAAAAATGGAGAGGATTTTACTGTGGCGGTAACCTTAGCGCTGGCTGCCATCCGTCAAGACCATATTATGACAACTCTCATGACCACAATTACTGGACAAGATATTGGTGGGATGGGTATGACCGTTTTGCAGGATATAACATTGCCAATTGGCGCTATAGACATGATTCCGTAGCCCAACTAAGATTAACAGCTGACCAAGCTCTATATGATGCTTATCTAGGTAATCATAATACCTCAACAGCAGCATATAACGCTTGGGTAAGTGACTCTGCAAATAAACGGTCCTGGGAAGATGCCCTGGCTATTGGTTGGATTAATTCTAATGGAGTATGGACAGCTGCGCTTCACATCAAATCAGATGGGGGTAGTATTATCCAGCCATCTGATTTCAGATTAAAGAAAAACTTAAAAATAATACCTAATGCTTTGTCTGGAATAAACAAAATCAGAGGCATTAAATTTAATTGGAAAGACCAGGATCCTAAATCCAGGTATAAATCCTGGGGAGTTATTGCTCAGGAAGTAGAGCCTGTTTTCCCCTTGCTGGTGCAAACTGACACCAGCCCTGAATCTCTAAAAATGGTTAACCTTCTTAAGTTCGTACCTGTTATTATTCAGGCATTAAAAGAACAGGAGCCTAAGTTTATAGCCGTTTCCGCTAAACTTAATAAATTAAAAAATATATTAGAAAATAGTCCATCTTATGAAAAAAAATAAATTATTATTAATATGCTTAGCTTTTACCCTGCTCATTTTAGGTTTCAATCCTAAAGCCTATGCTTTAGTGCTTGGTCCTAATGAAGTCCGTTTTTCTTATGGCAGCGGCTGGTTCCAGTCTACTGAAACATTATTCCTGATACCCAGCGGTAATATTTTAAATCCTTCTGGTAATGAGTTGGTAATTTATGGTAATGATGCTCTCAGGATAATTAATGATAAAGGGCTTGCTACCAGCACCGCTATTGATGGTGATGGAGGCGACCTATATTTAAGCAAGGATTGGGTTTCTACTAATCCGGACGTGAATACATATGCTTCGCCGAATTTAACGGTATTAGGGGATATTTATCCAGCTATTCTAGCTGTATCTCCGGATATTTGGATTACAGATGGGGGCAAAGTAATCTGCGGAGGTAAAGGCAGTTTTTTTAATGTTGCTTATATTATTCCTGGATTTAATTGGGCAGGTTTTGTTCACCAGAATCTGGTTGAATACATGGAAATCCCCACATCTGATCCAAAAATTTATGCTTTAAAACAATCTGCAAACGGACTAGAAACTTATGTAAATATCAGGAATGTTGGCGGTGCTGATAATGCTATTGATTTTCTTGTAGCAGGAGATATAACTGATCCAGCTATGAGGATTTCTGATAGTGGCCTGGTTGCTATAGGAACCAGCGACACATCTGTGTTTTCTGAACGTAACACAAAATTAAAAATTAACGGCGGCACTATTGAAATGAACTACGGCAAAGGTCTTTATGCCCGAAGAGGCACTGCCTACAGCCATCTTTATGGTGTAATAGGTGAAAATTCGGAACTTAGAGCCTTTTCGCCACGGTCGATTATCTTTGCTAGGGTAAATGCCCTATCTCCTTCCACCCGTACTTTTCAAAACCTGGCCTGGGAAATGGATAACGAGAACCATTATAATTTTATACCGGCAAAAGTGGGGATAGTAAATAATGCCATAGGGCCCGGCGCCAATGCGTATGGGTATTATAACAATAACCTTGATACCGCCGATGTCCGCCTTTTCACCCAATCGCATATTGTTCTTGGACGCCGGGTAGGAGGAACGCATACAATGAACGGCCTGGGATACGGCACAAAACTATGGTTCCGGGGCACTCCAGGCGGACAATGGGATAAAAACCCTGTCTGGATCGCACGATACAATGTTAATGCTAATACCGGTGGAGAAACTGAATTAAGATATTGTATCGGAGGCTCAAGCAGCTGCAGGCTGCGCATTGGCTATGATGGGGATCCTCGGGATGACAACCCCTCTGATTCTTTTGTAGCCAATAGAGAAATCACCGGCACCGGACAATGCCATAGCGTAAGCGATATTAGGTTGAAAAAAAATATTGAAAATATCAAAAATCCAATTATAACCATAATGGCCTTAAGGCCGGTTGATTATTATCCTGTGAGAGGTACCAGGGAAGGCCCTAAAAACATAGGTCTTATTGCCCAGGAGCTGGAAAAAATACTTCCCGGGCTGGTGTTGTCTGATAAGGATGGCTTTAAGAGCATTAATTATGAAGCACTGATCCCATTATTGATAGAAGCTATCAAAGCGCAGGATAAAGAAATAGATAAATTAAATAGTGAATTTGATAAGCTTTTGAAATCAATAAAATAGTCTGAATCGCAGATGAACGCAGATAGCGCAGATTTCACAGATATTAAGTGGATTAGTTAGAGAATTTATTTTCGGCCCAATATTTTTCTGCAATATCTTGAAGCTGGATTTTACCTGCCAGTAAAGCTTTGCCTGTTATACAGCCCATAACTCCCATTTTCTCCAGCTCTGCTACTTTTTCTATGTCCCGCAGACTGCTTATACCGCCTGAAGCAATGACCGGAATATTAGATTTAGCGCAGACTTGCTTTAAGCCAGGGATATTTGGCCCTGCTAAAGTGCCGTCCCGGCTGATGTCTGTGTAAATGATAGATTCCAAAGGATAATCATTTAATTTGCTAATTATTTCCCGGACATTGACTGTTGATGTCTCTTTCCATCCTTCTACAGCAACTAAACCGTTTTTAGCATCTAGGCCGGCAATAATCTTATTCGGGAATTCTTTGATGTAACTATATGCCAATTGGGGTTCTTTGATTAAAAAAGATCCTAAGATTAAATAATTGATCCCAATGGAAAACAGCCTTTCTATTTTTTCTTTTGACCGCAATCCTCCCCCATATTCCAGTTTGCAAGACACGGCCTTTCTTATTTGCTTAACGCTTTCAAGATTTACCAGCTCTCCGCTTCGAGCACCGTCCAGGTCTACCAGATGGATCCTCCTGGCCCCTGCCCTTTCGTATTCACAGGCCAGTTCAGCCGGAGTAAAGGGATAATGGTCAACCTGATCATAATCTCCTTTTGTCAGGCGGACAACTTTTCCATTTAAAATATCGATTGCGGGAATTACTTCAAACATTTTAATAAATTATTTCTTAAGCAGCTCTAAACCCAGTTCACGGAGCTGGGCTTCATTTACGGCAGTAGGCGCTTCAGTTAACGGGCACTGGGCATTTGTGGTTTTTGGGAATGCGATTACTTCTCGGATAGAATTGGCGCCGCATAGGATCATTACCAGTCTATCCATGCCCAAGGCTATACCACCATGCGGAGGAGTTCCGTATTTCAAAGCCCTGATAAAGAATCCGAATTTTTCTTCAATTTCTTTATCTGACAAGTCCAGTATTTTAAAGATCTTTTCCTGTAAGCTCCAGTTATGGATACGAATGCTGCCGCCGCCTATCTCTATGCCGTTCAAGACAATATCATAGGCCTGTGATCTGACGTTCGCCAGGTCTTTATTGCTATCGAGCAAAGCAAGGTCATCAGGGTGAGGGCTGGTAAAAGGATGGTGGACAGAAGTCAGTTTGTTAAGGGACTTGTCTTTTTCAAATAAAGGAAAATTATTTACCCAGACCAAAGCTGCTTTCTTTTTTGAAATATTGACAATATCTGCTGCTTTTAAGCGTAAACGGCCTAAAGCTTCTAATACTTTATGATGGTCGGTATCGGCAATAAATAAGAGAGCATCTTCAGGCCCGGCTCCCATTACGGAAATGATATCTTGTAACTGGCTGTCCGTAAAATATTTACTGATCGGTGACTGGATAGAATTATCTTCTTTAATATAAATCCAGCTAAGGCCCTTAATTCCCAGATCTGCTAAAGAGCCCTCCAGGTCCTGAATTATTTTCCTGGAAAAATAACGGTCTCCTTTAGGTACGCAAAGGCCTTTAATCGCTCCTTTTTCATTGGCTATCCTGGCAAAAACCTGAAATTCTGCTTTCCTACATATCTCAGTGATGTCTTTAATTGGAATATCAAACCTCAGGTCAGGTTTGTCAGAGCCATAGGTTTCCATAGCTTCTTTATATGATAAGACCGGAATTTCAGTATCAATATTAATGTCTAATGCCTGATATATCGTTAAAAGTAGATTATTGATCAAGTCCATAATATCTTTTTGCTCAACAAAAGAAGCTTCCACATCTAGCTGGGTAAACTCTGGCTGGCGATCAGCTCTCAGGTCTTCATCCCGGAAACATTTTACTATTTGATAATACTTTTCAAATCCGGATATCATTAATAATTGTTTAAACAACTGCGGGGATTGGGGCAAAGCGTAAAACTTGCCTAAATGGCAGCGTGCAGGCACCAGAAAATCACGGGCCCCTTCGGGAGTGCTTTTGGTTAACATTGGGGTTTCTACCTCTATAAATGATTTCAGGTGGAAATAATTCCTGGTAACTGAGATTATTTCATCTCTTAAGATAAATTTTTTCAAGTTTGCCTGTTTTCTTAAGTCCAGGTAACGGTATTTCAGTTTTGTTACTTCCTCAGCTTCTTTATCATCGGAAATACCAATTACAGGCGTTAAAGCGGTGTTTAAGACTTCCAGGTCCTGGCATAGAACCTCTATTTTCCCGGTCGGTATGTTTTCATTTATATTTTCACGTTTTCTCAACTTACCTTTAATCTTTATGACCCATTCGTTTTTAATCTCTGCTGCTTTTTTAAGAACTTCAGGGAATTCAGGATCAAACACAACTTGGATCAAACCAGACCTTTCCCTTAAGTCCAGGAAAATCAATCCGCCCAGGTCCCGGACCCGGTGTACCCAACCGCTGATAATCACTTCGGTATCCAGTTTGGCTTTAATTAGTTCCTCAATTGTGTGGGATCTATAACAAGTTCTCATTTATGAAATACTCCTTTACCTTTTTAAAAGGAACCTCTTCCTGGGTCCTAACTTTCATGTTCTTAATAAGAACCACATTTTTCTGAGCTTCTTCCTCACCGTAAATTACCGTATATCCGGCGTTTAATTTATTAGCGATCTTAAGCTGGGATTTCAAGTCTGTCTTGCTATAGCTCATATCACATTTTATGCCAGCCAATCTTAAGCTGTCTGCTAATTGAAGGCACTTAATCTGCTGGTCTGTGCCAAGAGGGGCCATAAAAACCAGATTGCTTTCTTGTTCTTTAAACATTTTCAGTTCTTTTAAGACCATTACTACTCTTTCCATACCAAAAGCAAAACCAACAGCAGCTGTCGGAGGGCCTCCCATCTGTTCGACCAGGACATCATACCGGCCGCCCCCGCAGATTGCGTTTTGGGCCCCCAGCCTGTCAGAAATAATTTCAAAAGCAGTTTTGGTATAATAATCCAAGCCCCTCACCAGAGTTGGATTAATAATAAATTTAATGCCTAAACTATCCAGGCTTTCTAAGACCGAACTGAAATGGTCTGCGCATTCATGACAGAGAGAACCTCTGATATCAGGCAATCCTGATAAATAGGTTATGCATTTTTTATTTTTACAATCCAGTATACGCAGCGGATTTTCATCAAACCTCCTAATGCAGTTAGGACAGAATTTTTTCAAATTAGCGCCGATAAACTGCTTGATCCTTTCTTCAATAACAGGCCTGCAAACCGAACAACCTACAGAATTAATAGAAACCGTAAGGTTTGTAAGCCCTAGTTTTTCAAAGATCTTCATACCTAAAGAAATCACTTCCGCATCTGAAAACGGATGGGCATTGCCGATATTTTCTATTCCTATTTGATAAAACTGGCGGTAACGTCCTGCCTGAGGCCGTTCATACCTGAACATTGGGCCGCAATAATAAAGCTTGGTGGGAGAATAGGTTTTATAAAGTGCATTTTGGATATAGGCGCGTACGATCGGGGCAGTCCCTTCAGGGCGAAGGGTCAGAAGCCGGTCGCTTTTATCTTTGAAGGTGTACATCTCTTTTTCAACTATGTCAGTAGATGCTCCGATACTCTTTTCAAAAATTTCTGATTGTTCAAAAATTGGGGTTCTGATTTCTATATAATTATATAGTGAGAATAATTTTTTAGCAGTTTTTTCAATGAACTGCCAATTTTTGGTTTCGTCCGGCAGGACATCCCTAGTACCTCGAGGCAAACTATATTTCATATCAGCAAATCGTAACAAATTTTAACTATTTATTGAATAGCTAAAATTTGTTACGATTTCTATATGAGGTATTCAAAATTATTTTTTGCGACTCTAAAAGAAATCCCAAAGGATGCAGAAATTGTAAGTCACCAGTTAATGCTGCGTGCCGGTATGATTAAAAAAGTGGCGGCAGGTATTTACTCCTATCTTCCATTGGGTCAAAGAATTATTTCTAAAGTAGAGAATATCATCAGGGAAGAAATGGACCGTTCCGGCGCCCAGGAAGTCAATCTACCTTCGTTAATGCCTGCAGAACTGTGGAAAGAGTCAGGCCGCTGGTTTAAATACGGCAAAGAACTTTTACGCTGTAAAGACAGAAACAATAAGGATTTCTGTTACGGAATTTTGTCTGAATCTGATAAAGGTTCAGGGGTAGTTGTTTATAGGACTTAACATAATGTCTTATCAGGTGG
>JBHPDY010000063.1:0-10059 GCA_042577605.1 Candidatus Margulisiibacteriota bacterium | reverse complement strand
ACTCCTATTTTACTATTTTATTTAAAAAATAGGGCTTAGTTATGACACAGCCTGCCGGCACCTAACTAATATCTAGCATGTCCTCTTTTATGATGATTCGTTCATTAGTTCGGGAAAGATTTTTTGGGCCATTATAGAGGACTACTGCAATAGCACAAATCAGCATTACAACTCCATAACCAGTCCAATTAAACATCGTTGCTGTATCAAAACCTTTTGTAAAAATAGCTACCCAGGGCTCAGATCCGTGAAGAATACAAATGAGTAAAAGGCTTCCTTTTGTATTGTTATATACCCAAGTATAAAGAATAGCCCAAGGAAGTTGGTTAAATAGTATAAAGAAAAATAGAGCAACAACTATTCCATATTTTGCGGTCCAATCCGAATATACCATATGTTCAGCCCCAGGGAATTTATATAAAAATAAAGGGAAATGCCATACACCCCAAATGACCGCAATTATTAAGCTGGAAATGAATGCGCTATACTTTGCCTGAAGTCGTGGCAACATAAAACCGCGCCAACCAATTTCTTCTCCAAGTCCAGCCATTACAAAATAAACTAACATCATCGGAATGATAGCGATTATAGGCATAAAATTTACTGGATTTAGAGGTGATCCAATAACCACTCCTGTTATAAAAAAACCAATTAACGTAGTAGGAACCAAGAAAAATAACACTAAAAACCACCATTTGATACCAACTCTCCAGACAAGCAGCTGACCTAATAGCTTTTTTACTCCGATTTTACCTTCAGCAATAGCAACAATAATTAGAGCGGACAGCGAGGCGCTAGTTGCCGCAAGTATTATTAAACCAGAAGGGATATAACCGCCAATAACCAGATAAGATATTATCGCGCCTAGAATATAAGACAAAGTAACAAATGAAATAAGGGGATATTGTTTAATAAAGTTTTTCATTATATAGCCTCCATTATCTTTTTATTGGGTATCGTGTTTTACGGATATAACTACATTTCCTATTTTTTGTCCTGTTTCAATATATTTATACGCTTCAATAATGTTTTCAAGCAGATACTTTCTATCTATTACAGCCTTGTAATTTCCTTCTTCAATGAGTTTTTTGACAAAAAGCACACACTCTTTACATTTTGTAGGAAGTGGAAATTTAACTTTTTTATTGCTCTCATAAGCTTTACTCCTAATAGGAATTTATTTATAAAATATTTTTGTATTTATATATTAAGTATAAGATATACCAAGTAAGTTCTCTACTATCCAAGAATAAAGAACAAAGCCGTGTTAAGTGAAATAAGTAGAAAAGAAACTACTTGCCACGTTAAAAACGTTAAAACGTAATCCTAAAAAATAATCATGAAAGCACACTAAATGAAGGAATAAAAACTTGAACATTTTCCCTAATCACTAACATCAATTTAGTTCTAACGTCGTCTACTAGGGTGAGCCGCAACTTTCTCACGAACGATAAAACACACTGAGTTAATATATACACCCTTTTACTATATAATTAATACATGAATCAAAATCAGGCCTATATAATTGGTGGGCCAAACGGTGCTGGTAAAAGCACTTTTGTTGAAAAATATTTGCCTGAATATTTAGAAATAAAAAATTTTGTTAATGCTGATAACATTGCTAGTGGATTAGCTCCATTTAATTATCAATCACAACAAATAAAAGCAGGAAAGCTTATACAAAACCTTAAATCAGATGATTATGAGATAGTTGTTTTTTTTCTTGATATTGAATCTTTACCTCTTGCGGTTTCACGAGTTAAATCTAGAGTTATGATGGGCGGGCATGATATCCCTTTAGAAACTATTATACGAAGATACTCTAGGGCAAGATATAATTTCTGGAATACATATAGACCAGTTGCAGACAAATGGTATCTATTTAATAACTCAATGGACAAACCTAACTTGATTGCATTAAATGAGAGTAATAATACGCAGGTCTACAATTCAAAATATTTTGATTTTTTTATTTCTTCTATAGATAAGGAGTCTAAACTATGAAAAAAAATACAGGAATATCTAAAGAAGCTAAAATAGCTGAAAAAGCGTTTCAAGAAGCTGTTTCAGAAGCTTTAGACAAACATGCTAGATTGGGAGTTCCGTCTGTATTTATAAAAAACAAAAAATTATGCTATCGGATGCCAGATGGAAGCATTACATATGAAACACCTGAATTGTTTAAATCATCAAAATTCAAAAAGTAGTATGTGTTAGACTACAGGAGCATAAACCAGTTGCTCATTTTAATTTGGAAGAGATAAATTAGAAATAAGGAGGAAGGCATATATTTCTCAACTATCAACCTTCATCACATAAAACTCATAACTATAATATTTAGAATATTTTTGATACAACTCAATTTCTGTCTGTTCAGACTTTATATATTCTAATAATTCAGGTGAGCAATCCTTTTTTAAAATATCAATTCTTTTTTGCAGAGGTGTGTAATATTGATGCCAATCACTCTCTGGCAAAGTGAAGTGTCCCATTAGTTTATAACCAAGCTTAGTAATGATAGGAATATTCTCCTTAAAACTTTTAATTCCAGGATAATTTTCTAGCCAAAATGCTTTTAATTCTTTGGGAATATTGTCGGTAATCCAAACTATTTCAGTTACAGCTAAATAGCCACTTGGTTTCAAAAAATCTCTCCAATATTTTAAGGCATTAGCAAAGCCCATCAAGTAAGCTGCTCCTTCTGACCATATTAGATCAAAGCTGTTTTTAGGGAATGGCAGGTTATCCATTGAACCCTTTTCTAGTTTTATTTTATTGGAGAGTTTTAATTCATTGATTTTGCTTCTAAGTTGATTTAAGTATTGTTCAAATAGATCAAGGGCTATAATTTGTCCATTAGTATGTGTTGCTAGATCCAATGTCTGCCTACCTGGTCCGCAACCAATATCAAGTATACTTAATTTTTCAGGTATTTCCGGTATTAAAGAAAGTGCTTTCAGTGTGGATTTTTTTGATCCAGGTCCTTCCTGCGGTAGGTTTTTATGAATAGATAGCAACATTTTTAAATTCTCTTGCAATTATTCTTTCCTCCCAAAATTTTGATTAATTCTAACATAGAGCTTTTACCACTTGCCACGTTTTAAACGTTATACAGAAGGAAACACAAGAGAAGCCGTAATATGCCTATAACATCCAGGATAAAGAACTTTTTTAGGACTGCGAAATTTATTAATCTCTCTAAATAGAGGCAAATGGAATACATAAACAACAATTCATACCACATGGAGCAATAAGATCTTTATTAATCATATATTAACAACCTTCACATTTAGCTTTTATATATACTAATTTTAACAATTTTACCAAATGAGCTTCATCAATATCATTTACATTTGCAATTTTAATATGCCTCATAGTTTTGCCATTTCCCTCAAATAAAGCTATTTCTTCTATAGATAGACCACTAATAGCAAAGCCTAAATTTACATGATCTTTAACAGGGCCAATATAAAACAATCCCTCAAAGAACACAGGTACACCCCATTTCATTTCTTCTTTTACGTCTGGGAATGTTTTGAAAATTAATTCTCTTAGGCTAAGACAGATTTCTTTTTTTACCAATGGTTGTTTCTCAATGTATTCAAGCACTCTATTTGTCATTATCAACTCCTACTAAATTCATTATATAATAATAACAAAGGAGTATGGTATGAAAAAAATTACATGTCATGAACAATACCCAATATTTTTTGTTATAATCGCAAATTTAGTTGATTTTATAATTTATGCTGCTGGCATTTTTGTACTTCTTAAATTTCATTGGATTTTAGTTGTTATTTATATTATATATATTTTATTTTTATATTATCGTCTTTTTTCTAGTAGCTGTGTGCATTGTTATTATTATGGAAAGCTATGTGCTTTTGGTAGAGGTAAATTATGTTCATTTTTCTTTAAAAAAGGTGATCCCAATAAATTTTTAACAATGAAAATTACTTGGAAAAGTATTATCCCTGATTTTCTTGTATTTCTTATACCTATGCTATTTGGAATTATTAAACTAATTCAAGATTTCAATTGGCTTTTACTGTTCATTATAGTTTTTGCTTTTGGATTTGTTGGTTTTTTGGGAAATGCTATAGTACGCGGATCTTATGCCTGTAAATATTGTAAACAAAGAGAACTAGGGTGTCCTGCTGAACAATTATTCAATAAAAGTTAAGTTGCAATGAGAAATATTTATAATTCCAACTGTATGATTATATCGTATACCTGGTACTTACCACGTTAAAAACGTTAAACACGTTAAAACGTAATCCCCAAAACCAAATCAAGAAAAACCACTAAAAGAAGGAATAAAAACAACAACATTTTCCCTGATTGCCCAAAGCAATTTAGTTCTAACGTCGTCTACTAGGTGGAGCCAAACTATGTACTATCTTATACTTAAACACCTGGCGACTTTACACTATGAATAAACACTTGCCCCATCCCCCAACCAAAACAAACCCTAAAATCTTCTAAACGATGTATTTGCTGATTTTGTAAGGGGAAGTTGGTGGTAATAATTTTTGTTCCGGGTTTGGTTTCTAATATTTTTTTTATTAATCTTGCTTCAGTTTCATAACTAAAACTGGTTCCTACTACAAAGACGATTGTGGCATCACTAATATCCACATTAAAAAAATCATCATTAATAAAACTGCATTTTTCATTAGTAAATATATTAGCAATATGCTTGGCTGTTTTAACAAAAGATGGAAAAATCTCTATCCCAATGGCAGTAATTTTATAGCGTCTTGCAGTAAAATAAACCAACTTACCTTTTCCTGACCCTAAATCATAAAAAACATCGTTATTTTTAATACCAATATGATCTAAAACCTTTTCCAGGGTAAAATAAGGTGTTTCACCATAGGTTAAATCACTTTTATCTATTTTATGACCATTTAAGTTAATTTTTTTCATAACTGAATTAAGGCTTAATAATTTTTTAGCAAAAAAGATCATATGATTAAAATGAAGCCAGACATCAATGAAAAATAAATCCGGATACCTTAAATATATTTTCAAGTTTCGAATTAGAATATATGCTTGAATAAAGGGGAAGGTGAAAATAGTTAAATAAGCAGATAAGTTCATTTAATTATTATACAAACAAAAATATCAATTAAATACAAAAATAATTTCATCAACAATATTTTTGAGTGAGACAAAAAAAACTATTTAATGGTATCCTTCGAAAGAAGAAAATATGTCATTAATTAAAATAATAAAATCGTTACTCATAAAAACCAAGAAACATTTAGAGTTTCTTAAAACTTCTGAGAAAAAAAAACAATCCAGGGCTAATGCTTTTGCTGAACTAGGGTTGATACCAGCATTGATCGAAAAACTTACACAAAATAATTTCACTATACCTACTGAGGTTCAAAAAAAAGCAATTCCAATCGCACTAAATGGCAAGAATATCTTTTGTTCTTCAGAAACAGGCTCTGGAAAAACACTAGCATTTTTACTACCCATGATTAATAAATTTTATTGCAATGAAATTAGTCAAGCCCTCATCCTCTGCCCAACACGTGAAATTGCTTTACAAACTCAAAAAATATTAAAAAGCTTTGACGATAAAGATCTAACTTCTGCATTGGTTATAGGCGGCACCAATATTGAGCTACAAAAAAAAGCGCTTCGCGAATACCCAAAAATATTAGTCGCAACGCCAGGTCGTCTATTAGATATGCTAAACACGGGTTATATTTGGCTCAACTATACAGGCTATGTTGTCTTAGACGAAGCTGATCGTATGTTGGATATGGGTTTCGAAGAGGATCTCATAAAAATACATGCCCACTTTTCTGATAAACTTCAGATGGTCCTTTTTTCAGCAACTCTTTTTCCTGAAATAATAAAAATGGCTAAACGATATGCCGATAACTACGAAGAAATCACAGTAGGAAACCCTACTAGCGTGGCTAGCTCTGTAGAGCATATCGTTGTTAAAATGAACCCTTACGAAAAGTTTGCTGCTCTTAAAAATGTGATTAGAGCCAAACCTGGTAAAATAATAGTTTTTTTTAACACTATCAATGAAACCACAAAAGTTGCCAAAAAATTAATTAGGCAAGGATGTCCAAATGTAGATTATATTCATTCAAAAGTTGATCAACCAGGCAGAGAAACTATTATTAATAATTTTCGAGAAGAAAAAATTAATGTTCTGCTTGCCAGCGATGTTGCCGCACGAGGAATTGATATTCCAAATGTAGAGGTGGTTGTAAATTATGATATCCCACATATCAGCGAAGATTATATCCATCGTTTAGGCAGAACTGGCCGAGCTGGAAAACCAGGAAAAGCTATTAGTTTTTATTCAGAAAATGAAAAGGACAAACTTAATGCCATTGAAAAATTAATTGAAGTTAAAATTGAAAGAAGATATAAATGACTATTTGTCTTTAGATAAAAACAAGATTTTAAAGTACTAACCAAAGTAGCACCTAACTTTATTCATAATTAAATTATTTAATAATCTGTATAGCAATATAGGGAATTATATTAAAAATAAAAATCAATACTTTATAATGAATCAATGTAGAATATACAGCACTCCCAATTTTTTCTTCAGAAATATTAAAAAGCATCCCATGCATCCGATATATATACTTCTTACCCATAACCACAACAAAAAAAGAAAACAACAATGCCCCAGTATTTATAATCGAACACCACAAAAAAAACTTACTAAGCATTTCAACATTCATTTTTTACCTCCTTTTTTTTTATAAAATCTATTAATAATGTAATTGATGGAAACGCTTGCTTATGTTTATTAAGTATCTTTTGAATACAATTGTAAGTAGTATTGTATAAACTATTATTTTTATCAATTTAAAAAATTTCTTAAAATTTCTTATAAAACTCTTTGCTTTCTTCTATTTTGTTAGTAGTAAACGCGCAAGATAACTCTCTTGTAAACATCTATTCCTCCAAAAATTATTGATTGATTCTAGCATTATTCATTTGCTAGAACCAATAAATTATTATTAAATTACACTATGAAATATATTGTTAATACTGATAGCGTTGTTCATAGCAACATTGATCAAGAAACATTGCTTATTAATATGGATTCTGGATTTTATTACTCCCTTGATAAAATTGGCAGTTTTATCTGGGAAAATCTTACCCAAAACACAGATTTTGAAAACATTGTTAGCAATATCATAAAAAAATTTAAAGTTGATAATATTATAGCCGAAAAAGACTTAAAATATTTTATGCAAAAATTATCAAAAGAGAATATAATAATCACAAAATAACAAGGAGCACGAAAAATGGATAAAAATAAAACAGTTAAAAAAATAGAAGAAAAGGAAGAATATACAAAACCAACAATAGATAAGCATGATCCGATTAATAGCGCGGCAATAGGAACCCCCCCTTCTTAAATCAAGTTAATTATGATGGAGATAAAAAATATAATTTTAATTATATGAAGAAAGTAAGCATTATAATAACAGTATGCCCTGGACATAATGAAAAACAATTTATAGGCAGCTGTTTAAAAAGCCTTGCCTCTCAATCATTTTTAACTAAGAACATAGAAATTATCCTCATTGGTGATGGCTGTAAAATTGATAAAGATTTATGTCCGCAAAATATTGCAACTCGGATTAATAATTTTCAAAAGCAAACGGGGGCTATTAAGGCCAGAAATAAAGGACTTGCGCTAGCAAATGGCAAATTTATTGCATTTTTAGATGCTGACTGTGTTGCCAAAAAAGATTGGTTAAAAAATCTTGTTTGTAAATTAGACAATGAAAATGTTTACTGCTGCAGCGCTAGAACGATTGATTATCAAGGAAATCCAGACTTTAGCTATAGATTATTTAGCAGTGAATATCTTTTGCCATGCATTGGAATTGGTAATGTAATTTTTAAAAAAGATTTAATTGATGATATTGGCTTTTTAGATTCAAATCTTTGTTTTGGCGCTGAAGAATTTGATTTTTTCTGGCGTCTTTTTTTTAAAGGATATCAAGTTTGTTATGTACCTGAGGCAATTGCAGTTCACTATACCCATAAAACCACAAAAAAGTATTTTTTGTATGGTAAAAGTGTGCGGCTGTTATATAAAAAATATAAAAACATTATTAACATAGATCCCTTTTTGGAACTTTCTTTAATGAAAAAAATATATAAAGATAGACTTCAAAAATACAGCAACTATGATTTTTATAAAAAAATTAAATTACTAAACATATATATAGGGTATTTTTTTAATACATTTAAAGACAAGATTGGTCTTCTGAGTAAAATTCATGAATATAAAAACATTGAAGAGTTAATTCAAAACAAAGAAGAAATTAAACCATATAATATATATATTGATTCAAAATTATTAACAAAATCCAACCATTCAATATGGTGGAAAATACATGGCGGTATCTTGATTTTTAATTTAAAAACTCAAAAACGATATAAACTATCTGGTATATCTGAAAAAATCTGGATTTACTTACAGGAAAAAATTTCATCAGAAGATATTATTGCAAAACTATTAACAAAATATAAAGCAAGCAAAACAACTCTTAATAAGGATTTTAATGATTTTATTAATCATTTATTAGCAGAAGGGATTTTAAGTTTTCATGAAGACAAATGAAGATAAATTAAAATCTTCCAAAGACATTCAGGATAAAGAACTTGTTAATTTTTTTAAGGAAGTTTTCATTGCCTATAAACATGCAGAATCAATGTTTATGCCTATAAAAGAATTTATTTTGATAGATACTCTAACTATATGTATTAAATTTGCAGGCCCTGCTTTACATAAATATTTAACAAAAGCCTTTGATCATATTAAGTGCCAACCTGTAAATAATCCTGATCTTACAATACATTGCTTTGATAGCTTTTCAACCAAAACTGATTTGCCAATAATGTCTGATTCAATAAAAAACAACTTTTATAAAAGCTCAAATTCTGACACTAAAAACAACCAAGTTACCAGTGTGTATTTTTCTCTTTTAAATATTTTACATCTATTTAATAACAACAATATGGCGATTTATTGGACTAAAAACGCAAAAGAACTACCCTATTATGAAAAAGGAGCTCCTTTTTTAGAAATCATCAATAATTGGATTGCAAAACATAAATACCACTTGATACATGCCGGATCTGTAGGCACAAAAAATGGCGGTGTTCTTTTAGCAGGTAAAGGAGGATCAGGTAAATCAAGCACTGCTTTAGCATGTTTAGAACATCAAAATTTAAAGTTCTTAAGCGATGACTATTGTATTGTTAATGTTGAAAAAAAACCTATTGTTTATTCAATTTATAGTACCGGTAAAATTAAAAATGATAATTTTGATAATTTTTCATACCTTCTGGATAAGGATATAAATAATCTTAAAGAAGAAAAAACATTGTTTTTTTTAAATGATCATTATAAAAACATTATCAAACAAATGCCCATAAAAGCTGTAATATCTCCACAAGTAAATAAGAAATCAAAAAAAATTTATTTAGAAAAAATATCTAAAATAACCGCTTTAAGTGCTTTAGCTCCTAGTTCAATGCTCCAACTATCCGGAAAAACCACGCAGACATTACAAGTATTAACCAATATCGTAAAACAATTGCCATGTTATAGATTAAACCTAGGTGGAAATATAAAAGAAGTTCCCGAACTTATTTTTGAATTACTTAATGATTTGGAGAGAATTTAGAGTAGGAAACTATTGCTGAAATAGCAAAAATCCACATATTTGGAGCCAAATTTGACTTTCCACACATTCAGCCAACATATCAAACGGCTTTTTGAACTCAAAACTGAGTTTTCGTTCTTTTAAAAATGGTTACATTACTTACTTTCATAATGCGGCCTATGGACCTAAACCCCATGCCTTCCCGGTATACCCAAATTTTTATATCCATAAGCCCTACGCTTAATTAATTTCATTTTACGATGAAAACCAGACATTATTTTCGGATAATTTTTAAAAAAGTTACACCGTCTTTTCTTCCGAGATCAGTGTAAGGCCAAATTAAGAATGAAACAAAACTCCAAATAATTGCGTAGAGTAAAAA
>JBHPDY010000062.1:0-10166 GCA_042577605.1 Candidatus Margulisiibacteriota bacterium | reverse complement strand
ATTTATTTTCATTTGTATAAGCTTTATACATAGTTAGTCTAGGGGGAAGAACCTTAAGCGCAGCGTTTGGTTCTTCCCCCTAGACTAACTATGTATAAAGCTTATACAAATGAAAATAAATTTTTAACGGACCAAAAGATTTCTAAAAATTAGAAATTAGAGATTAAATATCAAACCGCTGGTTTCACCAGCTATTAGGAACCCAAAAACTGAGTTTTTGGCGTTATTGGCTGCGCTAATGGAAAAAAAGACCTACTTTTGGAGCCAAGTAATAATTTTCTTTATTTCAGATATTAAAGCTGGTTGGCTATCGGTTGTAAGTTCAGGAAAGCTTTTGAATCTATTCTTTACTTTTTTAGCCTTAAAACTTTTATGCAGAGGCCTTAATGATTTATAAGACGCACTTCCTTTATTAGTAATAAAATAAAACGAAGATAAGCGGTAACTGCGTGTCTTAAGGTTTGATTTGATTATTGGCCACATAGATTTGTTCAGATAGCCAAAAATACATAAAACATTCTTAAATTTATGCGGATAGATCAAGCCAGCTTCCAAGGCAAATGTGCCTCCCTTAGAAAAGCCAGCTAAAACAGAATTGGACAAATCAATATTATACTTTTTATCAAGAAGATTAAGAAATTGAACCAGCCTTTTCCGGTCATCAATAGGTTTGCGAGAATAATGTTTTTTTTTGCTGCCTATAGGACATAAAAGGATCATTTTTAGATTGTTAGCTATGGGAATCCAGGTTTTATTGGAAGCTAACAAGCTCTTTTCCTTGCTGTTCATTATTATCAGAAGGGGATATCTTTTTTTTCTATTGAATTTTGTGGGTAAATATACCTGGGCGCGAGCACCGTTTTTCAGTTTTATCATTTTTGGTTTGGAAAAAACCTGTTTCATTATGGAACGAGCAGACTTTACTTTAGAATGAACCGGTTTGGCCTTGGCATAAACCGTCAAAGAAAACAGGATAACAAAGATAGCGCATAGTATGGATTTTAAATATATTTTATTGGTATGCATTTTCCGGATCATTTCTTTTTGCTTGGTTTTTTATTAATATTGTTAAACTTCCATTCAAAAGTTCTTTCTTCCAGTTCAAATATTTTCAAACTAATTTTTTTCTGGTCCGAAGGGAACGGAAAAATTATGAGGCCCTTTTTTTTATATTGTGTGCGATCAGTTTCCTGCCAGGATAGCGGGGCAATGGGATTTTGTTCTTCATCTTCCAGAAAACAGATCTTTAAGACATCAATATCCAGAAAATCAGGTTCCTGAAAAGTTTCAAAAAGTATTTTAAATAAAAGGTGTCCCTGAGAATTAATTGAAACAGGCTGAGCCGATATTTTAATATGGTTTTTAACGTCAGTAATGGCAGCGGCTGATAAAGGTATTTCAGAGACCTTTGTTTTATTTGTGTAAAAAACAAATGAGAAAATAGAAATTATACTTATACTTATAATTAATAAAATAAAGAAGGTGGTTCTTTTAATCTTATTTTTCATTATAAAATATCGTAACAACTGTTTTGCGAAAATGCAAAGGTGCTGGGATAGAGTAGAAAAGGAGAAATGAATTTGGAAATGGGAAATGAGGGAAGATAAAAAATTGGAAAGAAACGGAAGTGTAAGCCTTCCTGAGATTTCTTTGAATTAACGGGGCTTACGTCGCCCCTGAAGTTTGTTGGGAATTATACGTGTTATTGTTGGATTTGTTTTTTTCTTCTTATTTCCTCATTTCCCATTTCGCATTTCCAAACTTACTGATTAGCGTTATTATGTTATTAAAAAATTAATCATGAAAATCATGAGAATAATAACCTTTATCACAGTTTTAACAGTATTGTTTTCCACAAGTCTAAATGCTTATAAGCTGAAATTGCCGCAAGACATATATTTTGACTTGGTGAAAAAGTATATATTCAATGGCCCAAGCATGAATCTCATGCCTAATAATCATGAGATACTGATCTATGATAAAGGGAAGCTTTTGCTACCTGATTATTCTTTGTTCCCCCGAAATACATTAAATAATATATATAAAAGTTGTTTGGAAAAGATACCGCCAGAGCTGGAAATAACAGACTTTATAAGCATAGTAGATATTTCAGACCAGAAAAACTATCTTTTTTATAAAAATAAAATACTCTTAATTACTTCAGTTTCTACAGGATCAAAAGACAGGTATAAAGGGGACAGGACTATGTTTGAGGCTGTCTGGCGGTTGGGGGAGAAAGTAGAAAAAGACCTTATTCCGCTATATGGGCCCAGATTAATATACCTGGAAAAATATTTGCCCGGATCCCAAAGCTTTATTAAGACCAAAAAAGCATTCCACGGCACCAAAGAACCGTTTAATCTGGGGAATCCCACCTCAATGGGTTGTGTTTATCATCATAATGATGTTATAAAAAAACTTTATAATATATTGCCTGGAAATACATTAGTAATAACAAAAAAATAATGAAAAAAAATTTATATGCGTATTTAACTGTTGCAGCAGTAAGCCTTGCTGTTTTAATTGTTGGGGCAATTTTTGTTGTAAAGTCGCACTTTATCAGAACATTGCATTTTGTTCCTGTAACCTGTTTTAACTCCTTAAGAATTAATTTTGAGCCTCAGGCCCGGTTAATAACTCTGCGTAAGTATTATTATGATCTTGAAAAGCATTTTCCTGACATCAAAGATGTTCGTGCTTCAGAGCTGAATAAATGGCTGGACAAGGATTACGTAGCTTTATTGCCTTGGTGGGAAGTGGATGCCAGGTATAAAACTTTAAAAGTAAATGGCTGCTATTTTTATGAAAAGGAACAAGGTTTTGTGCCTGTAAAGAAATTAGCTTCATATGTTCCAGTATTTAACCAAAACAAAGTAACTGAAATTGCAGCAGGAGGCACAGTAGTTTTAGCTAGAGGAGTAGCTAGAAGTATTGAAAAAATATCTGATCCGCTCCAGCCCTGGTATGGGACTAAAAACTTTTTCCGGAAAGCAGATTTTTCCATTGTCAATTTTAAATCCCCTTTAGTCTATAACTATACAAAACCAGAATCAAAATGGCATTTATACGGCAAAGCACAATATGCCGCGGGTCTAACTTTTGCAGGCATAGACCTGGTATCCATTAGCGGAAACCACATGGGCGATGCCGGAAGAGAGGGGCTTTTAGAAACCATAGACATCTTAAAAAAAGCCAGGGTAGCACCTGTTGGTGCTGGCCAAGATATGTATAATGCCTATAAACCGCATTTCTGGCAGAAAAACGGCATTAAATTCGGATTTTTAGCCTTTAATTCTGTAGTGAGTTCCATAGTGAAAGCCAAAGCAAAAGGAGATCCGGAAAAAAGAATCGGCATAGCCTGGCTAGACAATGATGCCCTTAAAGCAGTTAAAAAAGCAAAGCGCAAAGCAGATGTTATGGTAGTCATCGTAAATTGGGGCAAGGAATACATGGCTAAACCAGAGGAAAAAGAAGTAATCTGGGCCCGCAAACTAGTAAATGCCGGAGCAGACATTGTCCTGGGCGACCAGGCCCATTGGGTACAGAATTATGAGTTTTATGAAGGCAGCTTTATAGCTTATGGATTGGGTAACTTTATTTTTGACCAATACTGGTCAGAAAAGACCAAGGAAGGCATACTTCAGAAACATGTTTTTTATGATAAAAAACATATAGCTGTTGAGACTATACCGATAAAGCTGCGCAATTATGCCCGCGTGGAACCGGTAAAAGACAAAAAAACTTATTTTGAAATCCTAAAACAATTTTATGGATTTGAATAATTAAGGAATAATCCCAAAAGCTTCTACGTTTGGGATTGTTCCTTAAAATCCATTGAGTTGAAATATTTCCTTTATTTTTGCGATAACTAAATAGAACAGCTATTAACCTGGAGAAATTAATGCAGAAATATAAAATAATTTCAGTTTGCCAAAGAACCGAAAATGTAGTTAAAAAGAGACAATCTAAAGGCTTTCTAGACCATAAAAGAAGCCAAGGCACGATCTATAAAAAGCGAACAAAGAATTATTTCATAGATAAACTAAAAAAAATCCGGAATAATTCCAAAATTAAAATGCCACAGGGGCTAAGTCAAGGCATGCAATCATTTTTTAGATTCTGCACAAAACCTAAATTTAAAATACAAGTTAACGATTCAGGTTCAAAAAAAACTTTATTACAAGTCTTAAAATTTAATGAAAGTGAAATGGAACTTTATCATCAGTTTATTCAACAAATATTACCAGGTAAAAAACTTTCACCCCATAATGAAAGAGCCTGGTTATACGAAAACGGTGATGCGCCTATATTAATTGAAAAAGCACCATTTATTACTGAAATAATGCATTTAAATATCCAAAAACTAATTGATCATTGTCTGCATAATAAAATTGATTATATAAATCACCATAATAACAAAAGGCTTATCAGAGCTGCCGGTGTAGCCAAAAGTTTTCAGATCCCTTTAACTCAAGAAGAAAGAAAGTTTTTTTACGATGGCCTGCCAAAAATAGACAAGGCTTTGAATGAAGGTGTCTATAGCAAGTTAAAAAACTTAACTGCTTATTTTCAATAATTAGATTTACACCTGCATTAGTCTTGCCTATTAATCGTTTATCAAGTAAGCTTTAAGCGTGCTGGATAAGCCAAGAAAATGGGGAATCATAAAGGGGACTAGCCCCTTTATAAAAAATCCTTTCGCCGCGAAGCAGCGATAAAATATATAAAAATTAACACTTTTTAAATTATTTTTAAGGACCAAAAATGATTAAAACTTTTAAAGGTGGAGTTCATCCAAAAGAACATAAAGAACTTACGGAAGATTATATTATTGAGGAATGCCCTTTACCTGATACTTTATATATTTCCTTATTCCAACATTTTGGCAAACCTGCTAAATCCATAGTTAATGCTGGTGACACTGTAGAAGAAGGCCAATTAATAGCAGAAGCAGACGGCTTTATTTCTGCGCCTATCCATGCACCTGTATCCGGTACTGTTAAAAAAATCTTAAGGTATCCACATTTATCCGGATTAATGCTGGAAACCATACAGATAGAAAGAAATAAAGAAGCAACTCCGAAGGTCTGGGGACACAAAAACCTGGACATAAACAAGCTCACAAAAGAAGAATTTATTAAAATTGTCAAAGAAAAAGGTATTGTAGGGCTGGGCGGAGCAGGCTTTCCGACTTATGTGAAATTTATGACTAAAGAAGACCAGCATATTGATACTATCCTGATTAACGCTTGTGAATGCGAGCCGTATTTAAACATTGATTACCGGGTAATGCTGGAAGATAAAGAAAAATTTATCGAGGCCCTTAAATTAATTAAACAGGTATCGGAAGTAGATCAGATAGTTATAGGGATAGAAGACAATAAACCCAGAGCCATAGATAAACTTAGTTTATTGCTCAAGAGCACCCCGGATATAAAAGTGCAGGCAGTTAAGACCAAGTACCCTCAAGGCGGGGAAAAAATGCTTGTTAAAGCAGCTCTCGGCCGTGAAGTCCCCAGAGGCGGCCTTCCATTGGATATCGGAGTTATTGTTTTAAATGTTAATACTATTCTGGCCATTTATGATGCGGTTTTTTGCGATAAGCCCATTTTAGATAAAGCCATTACTGTTTCAGGTCTAGGGATTAACAATCCCAAAAATATCAGGGCCAAGATCGGTACGGTTTTTGCAGAAATACTGGAATTTTGCGGCCAGATGAAAGCAAGCACTAAAAGATTAATAGTTGGGGGTCCAATGATGGGCTTTGCCCAGCCTAATGATCAGGCTTCTGTCATAAAAACCACTTCCGGATTATTGTGTTTAACAAAAGAAGAGATCGGAGATCCGGAAATATCTCCTTGTTTAAGGTGTGGTAGCTGTGTTGAACATTGTCCGATGGGACTGGTCCCCAGTGAAATTTCCAAATATGTAGAATACGACCGCATTGACCTAGCAACTGAAGTAGGCTTGCTGGATTGCATAGAATGCGGTGCCTGTGTCTTTAAATGCCCTTCGGTACGGCCAATCGTGCAAATGGTTAAACTTGGAAAGCTTAAAAAGCGCCAACTGGATGCAGAAAAAACTAAGAAAGGTTAGAGAGTATGTCACAAAATAAATTAACCCTTTCCATTTCTCCACATTTGAATTCACCTGCCAGTGTATCAAAAGTTATGCTGCTGGTTATCATTACCTTATTACCTGCTTTAGGTTGGGGAGTATACTTATATGGTTTACAGGCGATACTATTAACCTTAACCTGTATCCTGGGAGCGGTTTTATCAGAGATGGCGGTGCAGTTGCTGCGGAAACGGGACATTTGGGTTATCAAAGATTTTTCTGCAATATTAACGGGTTTACTTTTAGCGATGGTGCTTCCACCTAGCTTGCCTCTAATATATGCCTTTTTAGGAGCTTGTTTTGCTATCATAATCGGTAAGGCGCTTTTTGGGGGATTAGGTTTCAATATTTTCAATCCCGCCCTCTTAGGCAGGGCATTTTTACAGATGAGCTTTCCTGTAGTTATGACTACCTGGATTATCCCTAAAGGAGTTAATACAGTCAGCTCTGCAACTCCCTTAGCCTTAGGAAAATTTGAGCAAATATTTCTATCTGCTAAAGAATTGTTTTTCGGCTTGCACGGAGGATGTGTCGGAGAAGCTTCGGCCTTGTTTTTATTGCTGGGCGGAGTATTGTTGATGGCTTTGAGGGTCATTGATTACCGGATCCCAATATCAATTTTTGGCACAGTAGCCATTCTGGCGGTGCTTTTCAGTTTTATCACAGGCGGAAAATCCGGAGATATTTTATACCATTTTTGTTCAGGCGGATTAATGATCGGTGCATTTTATATGGCTACAGATATGGTCACTTCACCGCTCAGCCCTCTGGGAAATATACTTTTTGGGATTGGAGTCGGTAGTGTTGTTATGGTCATCAGGGTTTTTGGCGGCCTTCCGGAGGGAGTAATGTTTTCCATACTATTTATGAATGCCTTTGTCCCGCTTATCAACCGGCATACAAGGCCCCGAATTTTAGGTGATAGGAAACAAAAATCATGAAAAACAACTTACCATTAAGGATGATGATTGTAATGATGGTTATTACCGCCATTTCCGGGATGGTCTTATCCGGTATCTGGGCAATCTCAAAAGATAAAATCGCCCAAAATGAAAAAGCCAAGATCAGGGAGGCTTTATACGAGATCAATCCGGAAACTAAAACTTATAAAGTGATTAATGTCGGCGCAGACGAAGTCTATAAATGCTACAACAAAGGTAATAGTTTAATTGCCTATTTCTTCCTGGCAGAAGGAAACGGTTTTCAGGCCCCTATAAAAATTGCAATGTCTGTTAAACCAGACTTTAAAAATATCATTGGTATAAGGGTATTGGAACAGACTGAAACTCCGGGTTTAGGTGCAAAGATAACAGAAATGGACTTTGTTAATAAATTCGTTGGTTTAAAGCTTTTCGAGAATCTCCTTATTAAGTGTAAAAAAGAAAAAGCGCAGAAAAATAAAAGTGAGATTAAGGCCATTACCGGAGCTACCATTTCTTCAAAGGCCTGTGTCTCCATAATTAATGATAAGATTGCGCTGCTTCGATATCTGATTAACGGAGGCCTGGCAGAATAATGAAAAAGCATTCAAATATGTATGAATTGGTTAAAGGAATCTGGAGAGATAATCCTGTCATGATCCAGTTGCTGGGATTATGTCCCACTTTGGCGGTTACTAATACGGTTTCCAATGGTATTGCCATGGGCTTAGCAACCAGTTTTGTGTTGATAAGTTCTAATATTATGATCTCCATAATCAGAAGCTTAATCCCCAAAGAAGTCCGTATAGCTGCCTATATTGTAGTTATAGCCACCTTTGTCACTATGGCAGATATCTTCCTAAAAGCTAATTTTATGGAAATATCAAAAGCCTTAGGCCCGTTTGTCCCATTAATAGTTGTAAATTGTTTGATACTTGGCAGAGCCGAAGCATTTGCTTCCAAGAACAATCCTGTTAAATCTTTCTTTGACGGATTAGGTATGGGTATCGGTTTTACGATAGCTCTATTGGTAATTTCCGCTGTCAGAGAAATATTAGGTAACGGTACATTTCTTGGTTTGCAGGTTATGTTTGCCGGATTCAAACCTTGGCTGATAATGATTTTGCCGCCGGGAGCTTTTCTTGTTATGGGCTTTCTTGTGGCAGCTATGCAGTTAGTTAGGGAGAAGGAATAATGGCTAAAAATATCGTAATTTTTATATCAGCCGCTTTAGTAAATAATTTTGTTTTAGCTTATTTTCTGGGAATTTGCCCATTTTTAGGTGTTTCGAAGAAGACCAAGTCAGCTGTGTCTATGGGACTAGCTGTGATTTTTGTAATGGTTATTACGGCCATTATCTCAAGTTTGATTGATACCTATTTCCTTAAACCTTTTAATTTAAGCTATTTAATGAATGTTTCTTTTATTCTGGTCATTGCCAGCCTGGTACAGGTGGTTGAAATGTTTCTTCGTAAGACTAGCAAGCCTCTTTATGAAGCGCTGGGTATTTACTTGCCCCTAATAACCACTAACTGTGCTATTTTAGGTTTAGCTTTATTTGGAGTATTAAGGGAATATACCCTGGTACAGAATATCTTTTTTGGCCTGGGCGCTGGAGTAGGCTTTACTTTAGCCTTGGTAATTATGTCCGGTATAAGAGAAGAATTGGAATTTGCCGATGTACCAAAACCTTTTAAGGGAGTTCCCATCGCGCTGATTACAGCAGGGTGTTTGTCTCTGGCCTTTATGGGTTTTGCAGGCTTAATTTAATAGGTATAGAGGATAAGATCTTATGAATGAAATAATAATTGCAGTTTTAGGGATGGGAATTTTAGGATTATTCTGGGGACTTATTTTAGTTATTGTAAATAAAAAATTCCACGTTGATGAGAATCCTTTAATCGAAAAAATTATTGATTGCCTTCCGGGTGCTAATTGCGGCGCCTGTGGATTTGCCGGCTGCAATGCCTTTGGAGAAGCCATTGTAGATAAGGAAGTAGATCCGGTCTTATGCCCGGTATCAGAATCAGAGTCCAGGCAGGAAGTGGCTAAAATCTTAGGAAGAGAAGTAAAAGAGCCGGAAGTTAAGCTGGTTGCCAAATTGTTTTGTTCAGGCGCAAGAGGAATAGTAGAAGATAAGGCTGATTACATGGGCCTTAAAACATGCGCGGCTGAAAATGTGACTCTAGGAGGTACCAAAGCCTGCCATTACGGATGCTTGGGATTTGCGGACTGCGTGGCAGTATGTCCTTTTGATGCTTTAAAGATGGAGGAAGGGCTACCACTTGTAGATAAAGAAAAATGCACCTCCTGCGGTAAATGTATTGATGCTTGTCCACGGGATTTATTTAAGCTTGTTCCGATTGACCAGGAACTGTTTGTCCCGTGCTCTTCAAAAGATAATGCGCCAATAGCAAAAAAAGTATGTAAAGTAGCTTGTATCGGATGTAAGATCTGCGAAAGAGTAGTTACTAACGGTACCTTTGTAGTTAAAGACTTTTTAGCTGAAGTAGATTATGAAAAAGCTAAAAAAGCAGACAAGAAAGAGATAGAAGAAGTAATCGCCAAGTGCCCGCAAAAAATAATCAGGCTTGAAGACTAGAAAAAATCATTAAACCACCTTAATGAAACTAAAAAGAACTGTCTTTCTATTTCTAGCTATAACCATAGCGTTATTTACTCTCACAAACTGCAAATTTAAAGAAAAAAGGCCTCATAAGGCTAATTTTTTCGCAATGGGCACCCTTTTTGACATTGTGGTCTATGATAATGATTTTGACAGGTCAATCTTTAAAAAATGTCGTCAGAGAGTAAGAGACCTGGAAAAATTAGGCAATCATTTTGATAAGCAGAGCGAGATCAGTAAAATTAACAATTCGACGCCTAATCAATGGCTTAAAATAGACTCAGAACTGTTTCAGATCATTTTAACCGCCCAAAAGGCCAGTCACCTAACCAAAGGCGCCTTTGATATCACAGTTAAGCCTTTAATAGACTATTTTGAGGTAAAAAACCTAAAAAAAAGCTCAAATCTTACCAGTCACATTGCACCCCGGAAAACAATGAAAAAAGTAGGTTATAAAAACATTTTACTGGATACAAAAAACACAAAAATATACCTAAAAAACA
>JBHPDY010000061.1:0-10222 GCA_042577605.1 Candidatus Margulisiibacteriota bacterium | reverse complement strand
AGACGAAGCCAACCAGAAAGTTACAGTTCAGTCACTGCGAACAATCTTTCCACTCCCTGTTGACCCTGATGAGCCTAGCAAAGTTTCACGGGAAGACCTAGAGGAACTAATATCAGGGTTACAGGATATAGGTGTATTAGACTCTGAGGGGCGTGTCATTAAAAGCCTAGACCAAGTCGATACATCGAAAAAAGACATAGAAAGATCCCTTTTGACTACCATAGGCAAATCCCTTCAAAAAATCGAAAAACAAGTAGAAGAAACCAAAAAGGCAGAAAAAACAGAACGTGTAATAGATTTACTCACACATCCTCCAATTGGAGGCTTTGACGAAACTACTTTTATTGATCCTGGGGTTGGGGGACTCCACCTAACTGCCAAAGAAGCTAAAGAATTATATACAGCTCTTCGAAAAGCAAAAATAATCACAAAGAAGGGAATCAAACTATCCAATAAAGAAAATGTCAGAAAAAAAGTAGTCGGCAGAATACTAGAAAAAACCATCCATCTATATAAAAAAGAATCCTTAGCTCTCATTGAACAGCTACAAGAAGACCTATCGCTTTCAGATGAGGAAGTTACAGAACTTATCACCGCTTTAAAAGACGAAGGAGTTCTGACAGAAGAAGGCCTGATAGCGCTGCCTGATGGTGTAGGCACTCCTCAACAGCGATTACAAGCAGGCCTGCTAAAACTCCGGAAAAAAACTGACGCTGAGGAACTAGCAGATGCGAATCTAGTCAAGCCCGAAGCACTTGAATTCCTTACTGAAGATAGATTTAATGCTATGGTTATCCTTCTTCACCGTTCTTATGAAGGCCAGCAAGAAACTAAAGGCCAAATACAAGCAAAATTAGGAGAATTCAAAGGAGGCGTTGTAACAGAAAGAGAAATGACTAAAAGTCTTTCTATCTTAAAACAGAATAAATTTCTGGAAATATCTGATAAATGGTCATCCAAAGAAGGCGACCTCACTGAAAGCGAAAAAAAAGAAATCTCTACCCTGGTCGCTGTTCCAAACCTAAGTACATTAGGCTTGAAACATTTAACTGAAGACGAAAGAAAAGGCCTGCAGAAAAACATTGAAAAACGGGCCAAAAAAACCGAAGATAAACTTACAACAATAGCCAATAGATCCAGAAAAAGGACCCAGGATACTATGAAAAGAATGGTCTTGATGGAGGAAGAATCCAGGCCGAAATCACTGGGTTTAGATACTGCAAATGCCAAGACCAACCTAAATAAGATATCTGCCCTTATTAATGAAAAAGCTTTCAATATCTTTAAGAGCGATGCATTGAAAGATGGATGGCTAAAAACCCAGGAACTTCTCAAGAAAGGCGGTTTTTGGGAATCAATAGGGGGAATACTTGCAGGCTTAGGTTTAGGGATCGCTACCGCAAGCTGGGGTGTAATCGCACCTATTTACCGTTTAGTAGAAAGTATAGTTAATTTCACAAAGAAAAAAGAGGGAGAAAGTCCGGAGGAGCGTAAAAAACGGGTTTGGAAAGGTATAGGCAAAACCGCGCTCATAACAGGATTAGTGGCCTCTTTACCGATCACCGGCATTCCTATTTTACTTTTTGGGCCTATGGTCTTGGCCCAACTAAAAGACCCTAACCTAAAAAAAATCTGGGAAGGAACCGGTAAACTATTCAAAAAGAAAGCTGACGATGAAAAATTAGGACTAGCTGTAGTACGATGGGGTTTAGGTGCTTTGGCAGGTACTTTATTATTCTTAGGCGCTCCGCTAACAACCCTTGCCTCCGGGGCTTGGAACACTCTGAAATGGGGTTGGAAACAAGATCCGTGGATTAAACGGGCTTTAACCAAAAAACAAGAAAATGAAACAAAAGGAGCTACCCTTGATAGAGTCGTAGGCCTGCTCTTATTCCCTTTTACTCCTCTTACCTTTCTATTTGAAGCTCCTTTCAGAGCTCTTCATAAATGGCTTACTACAGAACATAAGGACTTCAAGCCCGAATTATTTGAAGCAGATATGATGAAATTAGATATTGCCAAAGGCCATGATGAGATGAGGAAAATCAGCCGGAGAGAACGCAAGCAAACGAAAAGAATACGCAAGTTCGCCTTAGCAAGATTTAAAAAGAAAATAGACATTAAAATATTCCAGGATAAAGTCGAGAAAGAAGCAAATAAATGGACTAAAGCGCAAATTGCAAAACTTCCGCTAAGAAAAGACAGGCCTGGTATCTTAAGAAGAATATTCACAGTTGACCGGGCTCATGAAAAATATACTAATGAAGAACATGACATGATAATAAAACCTCAAGAAGAATCAATAGAAGAAGGATTAAAGCTCGTTTCAAAAGAAATGAAAAACGAAGAGGAAGGCACCCAAAGAGTAACTGATATGCTCCTTATACTGCTAAAAAACCCTCTATCTATGAAATACGCAAAAGCGCTCTTTGTAGCTATGCCTGAAAAAACTAGAAACGAAATAATGCTCAAGTTCAGTGAAATTATTAAAGAACGCCCCGGAGAAAAAGCTAACGTCAAAAGGTTTATAAAAAATATAATTGTCCCCACCAAGGACCGGGAAGACATAGATAAACAGGACAGGTTTGCTAACCTTACCAAAGAGTGGTACGAGAAAAAAGGAGCAGGCCCTAGAGCCCTCACAGTATTAAAGTACATGGGATTAAGCTTTCTTGATTACACCATTGGATTAAAGCAATGGCAAAAAGATATGGAAACAGGCACAAAAGGGGAAAAGATCCTCAAAGGGATCAAAGATACGGCAATGAGCATAGGCTTATTGATACTTTCTCCCATTACAATACCGCTTCTACCGTTAATTGGTCTGATAAATCTCGCCGGCCTTGGATTAACTGCTTTTCCTAAAAATCCGGATATGGACTGGGTAACAGACGCCGAAATCAAAGCAGAGAAAGTAATGGAAGAGGAACTTGACCTCAAGATTGAAGAACCTACAGGCCTAATCCCTACTGCTCCTGAAGCCCTGGGAGACATAGCCAATCTTTGGAAACTTGTTACCGGAGCATTGTCAGGTATAGGTGTATTTATTACAGGAACCAGGCAAACTACTAAGAATATGAAAGACATAAGGAAAGAAGATACTGTCCGCAGCAAACTTATTAAATCACCGGCCTATGCCAAACTGGCATCAGCTTTTATCACCTCTACAAAAAATCCTAAAGATACGACTTTACTTAAAGATCTGTCCGAATCAGAGATTAAAGCATTCACTAAAAACCTGCTTAGCGAAAGGGAAAAAAACATCTCTGAACAAATGAAGCAGGATATCGAAGGAACTCTTGAAGTAATGGCCAAAGATAAAAGGATCGCCAAGTTCTGGGATAAATTCGTAGAAGGACTGCCTCCCAGTCAAAGTGATTACCTCACCAGCCTTCAAATGCAAGATATGTCAGATGATGAAATTATTGAATTCACCAAAAAATTAGTAACGCAATTTGGAGTAGCAAGTCTTGCAGAAATTAATGGCCTAAAAATAACTGAGACAAATCTAAAGACAGGCTTTGAGACCCGGGAAAGAGTTTTCAAGGAAGAGGAAACAGAACTCAAAAAACACAAAAACAATCAAAGCAAACAGAAACAATTAATCAAACTTCGCAAAAAATTCCAAAAAGATGAAAAAACACATTTTACAGAAAGCGAAAAACAACGCGGTAAAATAAGACAACTGGAACAGACTAGAAATGATGTTCCCAAAATATTAGGCAAAATGGCCCAAAATCCCAGAGTAAAAGAACTATGGGCAAAAAATCCGGATATAGATATCACAACTCCCGTATTTAACCTCGCTAATGCTACAGAACCTGTGACCCATGAGCAGCTCGATGACAAAGTCCATTCCCACTTGGTAGTTGAACTATCCCGGGAACTGGAAACAGAAGCTATTAAAAAAGGCGGAGAAGCCCCTTTGATCAATTCCGGGCCTGAGCTTTTAACCCGTTTAACAGAAGGCGATTTCCTTGATGAAAAAGGGCAGCTGAACGAAGATGCTGAAAAAATCCTCCGTTCCCAAGGAGACCGGGTAATTATTATTCTATTAAACCTATTAAACGGTTCTGAAAGCAACAAAGAAACTGCCCTGAAAATATTAAGCGTCCTAGGTAAAAGCCCAAGAGGCCGGTCGCTGATTAAAGGATATGGCGCCATTGTAAAAACTATTATCAAAAAAGAAGAAGATGAATATCAGAGAAAAAGCCTCTTAAGAACCCTAGTAGAAGGAATAAAACGCAGAGAAGAAAAAATGAAGGGCAGGACCGAATATTTCGGAGGAGCCCTTCTACCTCTAAAACAAGCAAACGAAAAACGCGGCGCCAAACTATTGTTCAATGTAATTATGAGCCCCATAACAACAGAAAACATGTCCCGTGAGGTTAAGGAATCCCAGAAAAAATTAACCCAACACTTTGAAAAAGAAGAAGCTCTAAGAAAAATGATCAGCAGAGTAGCTAAAAATCCCGAACAGCTCCAAACATTGCTGCAAGATCCTGTATTAGGCCCCGAAGCAAGAAAGAACCTAGCCAAGCTAATTGTCCAGGGATTAAAACAGACAGATATCCGCTCTATTCAAGACAAATCCGCGACTTCTGTCAGATTACTGAAGGAAATAGATAAAAGGCTGACCCTAAGAGAAAAACAACTATTAGATAAGGAAATAACAGAACAAGCAAAACAAAATAACCTTGAAGTAATCCTAAAAACCGTTGGTGAAGCTGTAAAGATTGAAATATCGGAAGAAAAAGAAGACAGAAGAGAACAGATGGTCATCTTCTCCGGCCCAGCTACAGCATCAACAGGCGCCACCCTTATTCAATCCCGTGAAAGTTTCAAACAAAATTACGACTTTTTTACCCTTACAACAAAAGCAAATGAACTACTCTCAATCTCCGATCCGGATAAGCAGAACGCAGCCATGAAATGGTTCCAAAACTATATTTCATCCGGAGGAGTACTTACTATTATTAACAATCCTACCCTGGTAAACGAAGTATCAAGCAGCGCCCCTATTGTTAAAGCCCTTGGCCTAGCTGCTTACAGCCTTGCAACCAGATTAAATCATGATTACAAAAACCATCCGGAAGCATTTCAAAATATAGTCAAAACCTTTGAAATGCTTAAAGCCCAATTATTCACACAAATAAGTGGAATTGCAGGCCTACGCACTTATACCGCAGATGACATAACTATCGGAACAATGGAGACCGAAGCCTTGCCCAACCTGGACGCTTTGATCCAGAAAAGACTAAATGATGCCTATACTGATATTGCGAGGCATTTAACCAAATCCAACATTGATAAATATATAAAAATGTCCCCTGAGCAACTCACAAGAGAACAAACCGCTGGGCACATTACCCTAGGAGAAAAAAATATAATTAAAGACCTTCAGAAATTAACAGACCTTAGACAATTAATAGAAACACATATATCCCTTAACCAGTTGCGGGTAACAATCAGCAGGGACAAATGGGCTATACCATCAACTGCTTTTTGCCAAACCACAGCCTTCTATTCCAAATTTCCAATGGGTTTTGAGCATGGGAACATCACTATGCCAGAAATGGATTCCAAAAAAGAAACACCTGAGAAAATCCTAAATAAAAATTTACCTGACTTCGTTAACACATTGCGACAAGAACGAAACAACATGCCTAACGGCGCCACTAAAAACACACTTAGAACTTTAACAAGAATCTTTAGTAACAATGCCGGGCTCCAAAACCGAGCAAGGCTCTTTATTGGAAAGGAATCTCTAAAAAACAGATGGCCGGAATTAGATATTCGCGGTAACAGATACCATAGAATAATCAACAGCCTCTTAACCCTCGGTAACTGGGATACTTTTCAGCTCAGAAAAACACAATTGCTTAACCAGCTGAATGATGGCTCCATACGGCTTGATAATGGAAATCCTTTAAGCATCGAACAGATAGCTGATTTAAAAACAGGCCTGGAAAACCTTGATAAGCTTTTTGACCAGCCTCTTTTAGGTTCTTTTATAGACTCCGGCCTGGTCCAAAAACACTTTCCCAGCAAACTCGGCAATCTAAAAAATATCTTTTACCTCCAGAGCCTTCAAGACAGAGACTATACAAGTTTCCAAAAACTAGCTCCTCAAATCACCTGCGACTATATCCGCAACCTTCCTACTGATAAAAACTCTTTACTTATAGATTTCTTAAGCAAGCCAAATGCTGTAAAAATCATAGGGAAAGTAATCGAAGACAAAAATATCACTTATACAGAAAAACTGGAAATGATGCAAAAGATCCTCACACTTACCAGCCTGGAGGAAAGAGAACAGCCTGAAATTCTAAAAGATCCTGAACTGTTAGAGAAAATAAACACTCTTATTTCCAGAAAAATTTCTCCCGCTGACCCCGAGTTTACAATACCCATCCTTCCGGGTGAATCAAAAACAGAAATAAAATCACTGGTGAAAAATATTCTCACTTCTCCATACTTTGATAAATTGGTAGAAAAATTAGAAAAAGAAATTGACACTGCCAAGTTCATAAAAGATCGTGAAAAAATAGAAACTGACGACGAAAAACAGACTGAAACAGAGGATTTTATCAAAGACAATCTTGGCAAACTGATGAAACTGGTTAATCTCCAGTCAGAGCAAGGTATTACGCCCAACAGCAAAGCTCTCGACTTTATCAAAGCTACTCTACTATCCCTAAGCATAGTAGATATAGACGATGATGACGCTATGAGGACAGATGATGTAAGCCTTTCCAATATTCATGCCATTATCAACCATTCTTATTTTGCTCTGCCACAGCGGGTTGAACTGGAAAGTCATGCAAAATTAAAAGAAGCCCTGGATACGATTAAACAACTGGATCCACATTTTTCATTTGATACTACTGATGGCTGCCGTACTACAGACGTCGACATTCCGCTATCTGACCAGCTGAATAAAATAAGATATATTTTTACAGATGATCCTCTTCTGGATATCAAAAAAATTAAAGCTAATGCTGCCAAACAACTTAAAACTCAGCATCCGGATCTTTATTTAAAAGTACTTACCTATGTTGCCGATAAACAGGGTACTATCCATAACGACCACCCCCTTAAAATTATATTAGATAGGTTAGGTGAGCTAGGATTCCAGGATGACTATACCTATATTCTTGCAAACCTTCCGGTTTTTAATAATTTTGTCAAACTCAGAGGGGCTGGCGGGGCCTGGGACAATAATCAATGCAGGGACCTTTCAAAAGCGCTTTTCCCTGAGCTTCATATCAGAAGAGCTGCTTATCCTAATACCGTTATTGGTCAAAATCAATATGAACAAGATATTAAAGATGCCCGCAATATTCAGCACAGGAAAACACAATTAAAAAACCTTCAATTTTTATCGTTGCATTATAACGATCTAAATGCATTTCTTAATTACATTCCAACACCACCGGATATGGCATATAGTCCTATACGGCCTTCAAACGTAGAAACCTTGAGTTCTTTAAGACAGTTACGAATAGAAATGTCCAGGCAGCTTTCTATAGATCCTACAAGTTATACACCTGATTTCCGTAAAAAATTAGACGCTCTAATCAGAAGCCAGCAAAAATTCACTCAAAACAGTTTTGAGGCCATCCGTCTTAAATCCAAAGAAGCCAGGCAAAAATGCTCTGCCAGACAAGACTATACTCCTTGTACAAAAAGAATTTACTCCCTACTCCTAGGGTACAAAAAAGACCTGCCTCTTGAACCTAAAGAGCTGGATAAAATACTCAAAGACTTATCAACCCTATCTCAAAAAAAGAGCTCTGAGCAACTAGTCTCTATCTTTAAAGCTTTGAATAAAATAATTCCAGCCCTGGAAGCCAAAGGGGAACCAGGCGTCACGACCCTCAAAGATGCCATGACAGAGATCGGCGGCGCCATACTTTTTGAAGCTCTGACCGGTAAATTAGACCTGAAATCCTTGAAACCTCAATTCCCAATGCTAGGGGGAGAAGATATCTATCCAACCGTCTGCACTGAAATCGCCAAGTTTATTCAAAAATACGGTGACCCAGGATCCCCTATAGATATACAGAACCACTTCAAGCCATTTAAAGATATCATTACTACCAATAACGAGAAAAAAGCCATGGTAAGAAAAATAATCGAAGAAAACCCAACAGTTGCTATCAACAATAATACTAAAAATAGTCTAGAGCTAAATAAACTGGGAATCGGGCAGTCAGAAGACCTTACTGATGAGCTGACTAAAAGCCCTAGCTTAATCTCAAAAACTGACACAACTACCCTAGAATCTCTGCGCTTAAAACACATGCAAATCAATCCTTTAGATCCTAATGTCCCTCCAGCTTATGATGAAACAAACCTGGATGATTTCTTAAACCTTCTCACAGATCCAAACGCCAACCTCACCAAAGATCAAATTAGGGATAGGCTTAGACCAATCCTAAGCCAGCCAAAATACCAAAACTTATCAACAGTAGGTGGCGCTTTTAATGCAAATAATTTCAACGAACTAGAAACTTTGCTAATTTACATACATAGTACCGCAGCACCAAAGTTAGACCAGATTAAAATGGAATTACTTAAAGATGCTATACTGGAACTTCTACCGGATAATCTAAATATTTCAGGAGTTGCCACAGCTACCAAAGCAAATTTCCTTACCGGTATCATCGATGATTATAATACACTAAAGGATCCAGTTAATTTTGCTGCTATCCCAAATAACATTCCAAACAATAATAACGACAATATTTTTCTGGCAAAAACTTATTTACAGATACTATTAAAGACCGCTATTGGTGAACCTGCGGACGCACCACATCCCTCTACAGACAAAATTGTCGCCACTTTAACAAGCATCCCCAATAATGCTAATGGTCGTACAACACTGAATAAAATCTTACCAGCGCTCCTTGCTAATCCTGTCTACACTGAATTTTTGCTCAAAGCAATGGCTGACAACGTTGGCTTGGGAGACAGGATCAGAGTATATGTTAAGCATAATGATTGCAAACTCAGCCATCTTCATCTCCAAAAATTACTTTATACCAAGTCAATCTCTCAAGGGATTACGGTATATACTCCCACCCCCATAAATACAGGACTGGTCGGAAACAACAACACTAACTTACTCTATACTCTGGTTATGACCGAACCGGAAAAACACATCCGCTCAATAAACCAAGCTCAATTGGGACAACTAGTTCAACAAGCAAATAAACAAGGAACTCTAGACAAAATAGCGCCGTACCTAAGGTTAAACAAATTCTTTAACAATTATCTTCTCAGCCTGGATCAAACTGATGTCGAAGACCGCAAAATAATAATAAAGCTTCTTAACAGCGCTGGACACATAATTAAAAAAGACAGCGTAACCGGCAAGTTTAAGTTTGAATTCAACGAAACTATATTTAAACGTCAGGTTAGCAATTTTGTGAGAACATATACTGATACTCATAAAAACGCACCTGCAAATATGTTAATTCTCTTTAGAGATATACTCGGTTCTCCGGATCTGATGCCATCTGCTCCCGCAAGGGATGTCTTAACAGATATTATCAACTCCGCCATCAAACAAATAAACAGTTATAATCCAATTGCTATGCTTCCTGGTGGTGATAATGACATCTTGACTGCGCACAAAAACGCCATATTTAATGGTCTAAGAAACCTAACTGAAAACAAGTCCTATAATCCAGGCAAAAACCGGATTGCAGCCATTAACCTTCCCCGTGATATACGCAGGGCTATCAGAAAAAATTTAATACAAGGCCTAACTGATCCATATCAAGCTTTGTCCATAATTAGTAACTACGGAAGCGAAGGAGCATTCAAAGTACCTAATGATATCCCAAGCGCAACTACCAAGTTCTATGACATAATAACTCCGCTCCTCAATCTTGCTGGGGGCGCCGTTATTACACAGCCCCAAACAAAAAGTATTATTGAAAAACTGGAATTAATCGCTGAAAAATATCCTGATCTATTCTTCGACCTGATAACCAAAGCCCCGCCAGAATTCTTAACCGCATTAAAAGCAGCTGCCCATGCCCTGATCCCTAACGCAACCGAAAAAGCCAATTATAAAGCCAAAGTTGATAGATTAATAAAGTTCACCAAACCTCTGGAAATAAAGAAAAAAACAAAAATCCTCTTTGAACTAGGTCAGCCTAACGGCCTACCTGTCGATCCGGTAACTATAGCGGGGCTTTGGTTATCAGGT
>JBHPDY010000060.1:0-10333 GCA_042577605.1 Candidatus Margulisiibacteriota bacterium | reverse complement strand
CCAGCACGTCCGCATTTCTGAGCTGGTCCTGGAAAGTGCCAAAACAAGAACCAGAACAAGCACAAGAAAAAGAAAAAGAAAAAGAAAAACAGCAAGAAAGTGAAGAAAAGAAAAAATAAAAATTTAAAGGCAGGTGTTAGTAATGAAAGAATTAGTTGAAACATTAGTAAAGGCTTTGGTTGATAGTCCTGATGCGGTTGTTATAAACGAAACAGCAGGAACAAACGTAATAATCCTTGAGATTTCCGTTGCTCCGGATGATGTGGGAAAAGTAATTGGAAAAGAAGGCAGAATTGCCAATGCTATCAGAACCGTTATAAAAGCAGCTGCTGCTAAGAGCGATAAAAAAGTAACTGTTGAAATAATGACAAATAATTAAAATCCAAGAAAAGATTGGGTAGATAGAATATGGAAAAAGAAAAAAAGAAAGCAAAAATTAAATCAGTAACTTTAAAGCGTACGGTTACTATCAAAGCAATTGTTACAGAAAAGTTCAAAGAATATATGAAGTTTGAGCTAAATACAGCGATCAGAAATTCAGAAAACAGAATGAGCGCTATATCTGCCAAGATAATTGAGCTTGGCGCCAGGCCGGATGCAGAGATGCTCCGCCAGCAGCTGAATGCAGAAAAAATCCAAATAGAGAGCGCCTTAGGCGAATTAAAGAAAAAACTTTTGGAAACAGATAGTCTAGAGATTGGCGGTAAATTTACCCAGGGAACAGTAGACGGTTATGTCAGTATTGCAGAAGGCGACAATATCTATGAAAAGCTAGGCGGCATGGAAATCATTGCAAAAGATGGTTTAGTGCAGAAGATTATCCCCGTAGCAGAATTAGATTTAAAGCAATAGTTTAAGTAACTAATAATATTCAGCTTATGAAAATATTCATTCTCACTCTTTTTGCAGAAGAGATGGGCCGTTATTTTTTAAAAGGGCTATTAAAAAAAGCCCATGAGAAAAAGCTCTTTGATATTCAATTTATTGATATTAGAAATTCTGCTAAAGATAAACACCGCAAAGTAGACGACTATCCGTACGGCCATAGAAAAGGAATGATCTTAAAGGCCGATGTTCTCTATGACGCGATTACGAGTATAAAAGATTATCAAAAATATCAGTTTATTTATCTTTGTCCTAAAGGTAAAATATTTAACCAGGAAAAAATCAGGGAACTCAGCCAAAAACAAGGCTTGATAGTTTTAGCCGGTTATTTTGAAGGAGTTGATGAAAGAATTTTTTCTTTTTTTAATATAGAACGCCTTTCCCTTGGAAATTTTATTTTATCCAATGGAGAACTGCCGGCCTTGGTAGTTGCGGACGCGGTCTTAAGATATATACCCGGAGTTATTGGCAATCCGGAATGTATAGAGGAAGAATCACTGGCCAGTGGCCTGATCGAGGCCCCGCAATATACAGCTCCGCGAAAAGTCCGGGCCGCAGAGGTTCCTGAGGTTGTTTTGAGCGGTAACCATCAGGCTATTAATTCCTGGAGGAGAAAAGAATCCATAAGGGAGACTTTGTTCAGTAAGCCTAGTTTATTTATGAATTATGATTTAAGTAATAATGATTGTAAAGAAATAGAGAATATCTTAAAGGAGGAATGAAATGAGTGAAATTATAAAAGAGATAGAACAAGCTCAGATGAAAGAAAAGATCACAGAGATTAATGTAGGAGATACGGTTTCGGTTTCCAAAATAATCACAGAAGGAAAAAAACAAAGGACTCAGAAGTTTGAAGGAATTGTTGTTAAAATGAAAGGAAGCAGCTCCAGAAAAAGTATTACAGTCCGTAAAATTATTGACCAGATCGGAGTAGAAAAATCATTTCTACTCCATTCTAAACTAGTACCAGAGATTAAAATTTTAAAAAGGGGAAAAGTCAGGCGGGCAAAGCTTAATTACCTACGTCAAAGAATCGGCGCTAAAGCTACTCGCGTTAAAACAAAGACCAGATGAAAAAAGTAGGCATTGTTGGTGTTACCGGTTATACCGGGCAAGAACTGGCAAAACTTTTATTTAACCACCCTGAAATAGAAGTTTGTAAAGTTTTTTCCAAAACTTATGCCAACAGCAAACTTAAAGATATCTGCCCGAATTTTTATTTTTCAGACCTTAACCTGGAAGCTTTCCAGCCGGGAAAGCCTCCGAAAGTTGACCTGTTATTTTTAGCTTTACCCCATGGCCAATCCCATTCTTTTATGAAAGATCTAATGTCAGCATCTCTTAAAATAGTTGATTTAGCTGCTGATTTCAGATTGAAGGATAGCAGACTTTTTAAAAAATACTACGAGATCGAGCATAAAAGCTCAGAAATCTTTGACAAGTTTTCACTGGGTTTTCCGGAATTGTTTAAAAGTCGGATAAAAGCAACTCAGGGCTGTGCGAATCCCGGCTGTTATTCCACAAGTGTGATTCTAGGATTGTACCCTCTGGCAGAAAAAAAACTGCTTGCGGACAATATAATCATTGATGCTAAGTCAGGTGTGTCAGGTGCTGGTAAGGCTTTAAAGGCAGGGTCCCTTTTTTGTGAAGCAAATGAAAATGTTAAAGCATATAGTACTTTTAACCATCGCCATATGGCTGAAATGGAGTCTGTCCTAGGTGTTCCGGTTTGTTTTTCTCCTCATTTGATACCTATGAACCGAGGGATTTTGGCCTCTATGTACATTGATAATCCCCATAAGCTTACGGAAAAAGATGTGCAAGAAATATATCAGGAGAAATATCAGGCAGAGCCGTTTATTAATTTGAATACTGATCCGGCGGCTGTAAGTACTAAATATGTTTTAGGCTCTAATCTGTGCCAGATAACTGTGAAAGTAGTCTCAGGTACCAGCAAAATTGTTATATTCTCAGCCATAGATAATTTATTAAAAGGCGCTGCAGGCCAGGCAGTCCAAAATATGAATATAATGCTAGATTTTCCAGAAACTTTAGGTTTGCCGGAAATATCTTTATGAAAAATATAACTGATCTAAATGGTGTATATGCCTCAGGCATACATTGCGGTATTAAGCCCAAAGATAAAGATTTGGCCTTTATTTATGTTCCTGATGCCTATTCTTCGGCAGGTGTATTCACTAAAAACAGGTTTGCCGCACCTTGTGTAAGTTATACAAAGAATTGCTTAAAGAAAACTACTCTTAAAGCAGTAATTATTAATTCCGGGAACGCTAACGCAGCAACCGGCAAGTTAGGAGAAGTAAATAATAAAAAGATCGCCCAATCTGCAGCAAAATGTTTAGGCCTCTCTTCAAGTCAAGTCGGAGTAGCTTCAACCGGAATAATAGGGGAACAATTACCAATAGAATTAATAACCAAAGGAGTAAACAGTTTATTAAAAGATCCTTTGGTAAAACAGGGAGGTTTGGCTGCCAAGTCCATCCTTACCACTGACACTCGTACTAAAACAGTGTTTGTACAAAAAAAAGTAAACAATAAAACTATCTATATCGCAGGAATGTCCAAAGGCGTTGGTATGATAGCGCCGAATATGGCCACAACATTATCATTTTTAGTCACTAATGCACGGATTGAAAAAAAGTTCCTGCAAGAAGCTTTGATTGAAGCTGTTAACAATTCTTTCAACATTATGTCAGTTGATACGGATACTTCTACCAATGATATGGTGCTTATCTTATCTACAGGAGAAGAACAATGCCAGATAAGTTCAGTTTCAGAAAGATCAGCCTTTAAGGAGCTGTTGTTAGAAGCCTGTGAAGATTTTACAAAACAAATCATCAGCGATGCTGAAGGAGCTACAAAATTTATAGAAGCAAAAGTTAAAGGAGCCGTCAATAAAAAACAGGCTCAAATAGTAGCGCGTAACATTATTAATTCTCCCCTGATAAAAACTTCGGTTTATGGTGGAGATCCCAACTGGGGAAGAGTAGTAATGGCAGCCGGAAAAGACCCTAATGTAAAAATGGATCTCAATAAAACAGACCTTTCTTTTGGCAATAAGCAGATTTTAAAACAAGGCAGCCTAGTGCCATCTCTTGATATAAAAGGATTGAAAAAGTATTTAAAAGGGAAAACAATTATCATTGAAGTGAATTTGAACATTGGCCAGGCAGACGCAAAAGCCTGGGGTTGTGATATGAGCGAGCAATATATTGCTCTAAATACAGAATATTCTTAAAAAAACAGGAAAAACAAGGATAATGGAATGAAAGAAAAATTAAAACAAGCAAAAGTATTACAGGAAGCATTACCATATATTAGAAATTTTTACGGGAAAACAATCTTGATAAAATACGGCGGATCTTTAATGATCCATGACAAGCTCAAAGAGATTTTTGCGGCTGACATTGTCTTATTAAAATACATTGGAATTAATCCGATTATAGTCCACGGAGGCGGAAAAGAGATTTCAAAATGGATGGATAAGATCGGAAAGGAAGCAGTGTTTTTAGATGGTTTGAGGGTGACGGACGCTGAGACCATGGAAATCACGGAAATGGTATTAGGGGGAAAAATTAATAATGAGATCGTTTCTTTAATAAACTCGGTTGGAGGAAAAGCTGTCGGCCTTTCCGGTAAAGACGCTAACCTTTTTACAGCCAAGAAGATCAGGTCTAAATCAAATAAAGACCTGGGATTTGTCGGTGATATCAGTAATGTTGATACCACTTTACTTGAGACTTTATGCGATAAAGGCTATATCCCGGTAATTTATTCTGTTGGCAGGAACAAGGAAGGTGAAACCTTAAACCTTAATGCCGACCACGTAGCAGAGTGTATTGCAGCCGCCCTTAAAGCCCTAAAATTAATTTATCTTACGGATGTTCAGGGATTAATGATAGATAGGAAATTCATCGGACAAACAGACCTCAAAACCGCTAAAAAGCTTTTAAACCATAAAGATGTAAAAGGCGGCATGCTTCCAAAATTAACCTGCTCCATAAATGCTATTGCTAATGGCGTTAATAGCGTTCATATTATTAATGGAATGCTGGAAAATGCTGTTCTGCTGGAATTATTCACCAGGGGCGGGATAGGGACCATGATCGAGAAAACTAAAGGGGAATAATATGAGTAAGACCAGACATTTTTTGTCCCTTGACGGTTTAACTATAGACAAGATTAACCAACTTCTGGAGTTTTCCATAAAACTAAAAACCGACATTAAAAATAAAAAGCAATACCCTTATTTGCAAGAGAAAATCCTTGGTATGATCTTTGAAAAACCTTCCTGCCGGACCAGAATATCTTTTGAGGCAGGTATGTACCAGCTGGGGGGTAAAGCTATTTATATGCAAGGCAATGAGGTGGGGATCGGCTCTAGGGAATCAGCTTCAGATATTTCAAGGGTTTTATCCAGATATCTTGATATAGTAATGTATAGAGCTAACTGTCATCAGAACATTGTGGAAATGGCTGAGTACTCTTCTATCCCTATCATAAACGGTTTGTCTGACTATGTTCATCCCTGCCAGATTATGGCTGATATGTTAACTGTTCTAGAGTGCAAAAAGCACGTATCCGATATCAGATTATGTTACATTGGAGATGGGAATAACGTTTGTAATTCTTTAATCATTGCAGCAGATATTATGAATATCAATCTGGTTGTTTCTTGCCCAAAGGAATATGAGCCTAAGATGAAAAGAGGCAACTATGAGATCATTTCCGATCCGGAAAAAGCTGTTTATAATGCAGATGTTGTATATACGGATGTTTGGGTATCAATGGGGCAGGAAGCTGAAAAAGAAAAAAAGCTTAATTCAATGCAAAAATATTCTGTTACTATGGACTTGATGAGCAAAGCTGCAAGCAATGCCATTTTCCTGCATTGCCTGCCTGCCCACCGCGGTGAAGAAGTTACATCTGAAGTGATGGGAAGTGCGTATTCCAAAGTGTTTGACCAGGCAGAAAACAGAATGCATGCCCAAAAGGCAATCTTAGTAGATTTATTATGCCCGGATATGATTAAATAAAATAAAGGAAATAATATTTACTCTAAACTGAAAAGAATGCTTTATATAAATGATAAGGAGACTTTAATATGAGACTATTCCCTAAGCTGCGCTTTAATTTGACCGGCAAACTGGTTTCAATTTTTCTTTTCTATGCATTGCTAACCTATCTGCCGTCTTATATGGGAATATCCAGTTTAGAGAGAGTCAAGGATAATATTAATAAAACCAATAAACAGATCAGTTCTGTTATTGAGAGAATTAGTTATGAGGCAATACATACCAGGGAATTAACCCAGATTATCAGGGATATAAACGAGTCGGAAAACCTGGATATACTGCAGGAAGCGGCAGTGAAATACCAGCAAAGAGAAAGTGATGATGGAGGAAAATCGAAAATACCGGCGACAGTTAATAATCTTATTGAACTGAAGCGACAGCAAATTATTATGAATAAAAGATTTATTCAGGAAAAAGATATAAGCCTCAAAAACCTGAGCAAAATAAATGATACGCTTTTTAAGCAAATATATAATTTAGAGACCAGTGGATCTTTAAAGACAAAAAAAAGTATAAAAATAGCGCATGACCTGAGAATGGATTATTTTTCTGTGACCAACTTAGTGAAAGATTCTCTTTTATCCCAGGAGATTAGCTTTATTGAAAATAACACCAGCTACATTGCTAGCTATATTCTAAAGATTAAAGCTGGCGTAAAAACAGTATTTGGCCCCAGAAATAGCAATGCTCTTAATAAACAACTGGCCAGCTTATCTCAGCAAATAACTAATTTGCTCAGTACTAGGAAAAAAGTTATAAAAATTAATAAGCAGATCGAAAATGTATCTGATCAATTAATAGGACTGCTAGTAGAAATACAGGAAAAAACCGACAAAGAAATAAAAGCCAAGGGCATTTTAGCCAATAAGGTTATGCGGGAGAGCAGTAAATATTTTAATAGGCAACGAACAGTACTGATAATTATAAGTATTTTTCCGTTTATTATAGGCATAGGTATAGGTATAGGCATATCCTGGTTAATCATCAAAGCAGTCCAGCGCCTTAACAAAGCTTTAACTGCTGTATCACAGGGTGACCTGACACAACGGCTAAAAGTATTTGGCAATGATGAAATAGCAGACCTGATAAAAGCTTTTAACGGAACGATTGATAGCCTGCAGTCAGTTGTTTCAGGCATGAGAGAGATCAGCATGTCTGTCTCCAATGAATCCGGAAACCTTCAGAAAACAGCAGATAACCTCAAGCAGGTTTCCGAAGAAGTCGACAGCCAGTCAACCGAAGCCTCTACAGCTACAAACCAGGCTTCTCAAAAGATAAAAAATATTACTGATTCAAGCCAGACTGTCAGCCTTCAAATATCTCAGGTTTCTTCTTCTTCCGAAGAGAGTTCAAAGAACCTCAAAGAGATCAGTGCTGCCACGGAAAATGTTTCCACTAACCTGCATACGGTCGCCAGCGCTGCCGAGCAGATGTCCCATTCCATTGATGCTGTGGCCACGGCCATCGAAGAAATGTATGCCTCCTTGAATGAAGTGTCGCAGAATTCTTCACGCGGAGCAAATGTTACCGGAAAAGCTTCGGAAAAAGCCAAAGAAACAACGGAAATTGTTACTTTATTAGGGGAGTCAGCGAAAAAAATTAGTGAAGTTGTCGAATTGATCAAAGGTATAGCAGCCCAGACTAATCTCTTGGCTTTAAATGCCACCATTGAAGCAGCCGGTGCAGGAGAAGCTGGTAAAGGTTTTGCTGTTGTCGCTAATGAGGTAAAAGAGCTGGCACGCCAGACAGACGAAGCAACCGAAGAGATCAGGGAAAAAGCCGAAAGCATGAAGTTAAACACTAATAGCGCCATAAAAGTGATCAATGAAATAGGTACTGTTATAGAGGAAATAAATACTATTATGACCACCATTGCCTCGTCTGTAGAAGAACAGACCGCGACTACAAATGAGATATCGAAAAATATCGGCGAAACCGTAAAGGCAGCTGTAGAAGTTTCTGAAAATGTTCATTCAGCAGCAGACAGCGCTTCTGCCTCTTCTGAAAATGTCAATAAAGCAGCTGACGATGTAATTAAGCTTTCTGAAAATTTGAACATTGCCTCGAGCCATGTGCAAGGCATAGCAACTGTTACTCCTGAAATTTCCGAAAGGACCGAGCTTATTGCCCATAATATGGACATATTAAATGAAGCCGTAAAAACAGCCAGCAAAGGTGTAAATGAAATCAAAGAATCTATTACGCAAATGAATAATTTTGCGGAAAAACTAAAAGAGTTTATCGGAAAGTTTAAGATCTAATTATTATGGGATATTTAAGGGCATAGCCCTTAAATAAACCTCTTTGAAGTGCGCAGTACTTCAAAAGACCGAAGGATTATCTTATTTGAATTAGGAGCAAAACCATGAGCGATTTAATAAATAAAGTTATTCTGGCTTATTCCGGGGGGCTTGATACATCTGTAATCATCCCCTGGTTGATAGAGAACTACAATTGTGAAGTAATAGCATTTGCAGCTGACCTGGGGCAGAAAGAAGAATTAGACGGCTTAAAAGAAAAAGCCATTAAATCCGGAGCTTCGAAAATATATATTGAAGATTTAAGAGAAGAATTTGTAAAAGACTATATTTTTCCTGCCTTAAGAGCAGGAGCCGTTTATGAGGATCATTATCTTCTGGGCACTTCTTTTGCCAGGCCGCTTATTGCTAAAAAACAAATAGAGATTGCAGAAAAGGAAAAAGCCTCTGCTGTTGCTCATGGCGCTACCGGAAAGGGTAATGACCAGGTTCGTTTTGAACTGACTTATATGGCTTTGAATCCCAGGATTAGGATCATTGCCCCCTGGAAAGATGATAAATGGAAAATTGAGTCCAGAGAAGATGCTGTTGAATATGCAAAAAAGAAAAACATCCCTTTATCCACAGCGCCTAAGAAAAACCCTTATAGCGAAGACAGGAACGCCTGGCATATCAGCCATGAAGGATATGACCTGGAAGATCCCTGGAATGAACCGCAAGAAGACCTCTTGTCGATAAGCAGGCCCATAAAAGATGCTCCTGACACACCGGAATACCTGGAAATCGAATTTAAAGGTGGGGATCCCATATCAGTAAACCAGAAAAAACAATCTCCTTATACCTTATTAGATGAATTGAACACAATAGGCGGAAAACATGCCGTCGGCCAAGAAGACCTTGTAGAGAACCGGCTTGTAGGAATGAAATCACGAGGTATTTATGAAACCCCTGGAGGATCAATTTTATATAGGGCTCACCGGGCATTAGAGACTTTGGTATTGGATAAAGATACTTATCATTACAAACAGCAGCTGGCTTTACGCTATGCTGACCTTGTATACAACGGCCAGTGGTTTACTCCTTTAAGGGAAGCCCTGGACGCATTTGTAGATTCAACCCAAAAATATGTAACCGGAACAGTGCGTATAAAGTTATATAAAGGAAATATTATAGTAGCAGGCATCAAATCCCAGTATTCGCTATACCATCACGATTTAGCAACATTCGCAAAAGATGAAATTTATGACCAAAAAGACGCCAATGGATTTATTAAATTATATGGTTTGCCATTAAAAGTGAGAGCATTATCACAAGAATCAAACAGAAAACAACCGCTATAATGCACAAATCGCAGAGACGTTGCACCGCAACGTCTCCTGTAAAACAAATAAAATAAAAAAAACCTATTCGTAGAGACGTGATTCATCCCGTCTCCCGTTAAACAGATATATTGAAAAAAACAAAAGGAAAAAAACATGAACAAAAAAACCTGGGGAGGAAGATTTAAAAAAGAATTAGCCCAAAGTGCCAAAGAATTAAGTTATTCAATTTCTATTGATAAATGGATACTACAGATAGCAGCGTTAGCTGCAAATTCTAAAACAAAATCCCGGTCAGCAACGGCGTCCATGCTATTCTTGGAAAGTTTGGAAAAACCCAGTTCCCTGGCAATAGCAGCCCGATCCAGCTGGTAATTATTACCTGCCAGTGCCCCAGAACCAAGTGGACAAAAATCCAGATTTTCCAGGTTTTGTTCAAAACGGAGCCTGTCCCTGGCAAGCATCTCAAAATATGCCAGTAAATAATGCGCCAATAATACCGGTTGGGCAGGCTGAAAATGAGTACATCCCGGAAAAATTATGCTCAAATTATTCTTCGCAGCATCCCAAATAGTTTTTAATACTCCTTCAAGATTATTAATGATGCTTTTTATTTCGTCCTTTAAATATAATTTTTCATCTGTAACCACCTGATCGTTCCTGGACTTGCCGGTGTGTATTTTTTTACCAAGATCTCCCAGTTTTTCTGTCGTTAATCGCTCAACACAGGAATGAATATCTTCGTCATTTCCAATAATTTTTGACTCGTCTTTTC
>JBHPDY010000059.1:0-10359 GCA_042577605.1 Candidatus Margulisiibacteriota bacterium | reverse complement strand
CCTGGCATGCTGTTCAGGGAAACTTGCAGATTGGTTTTAATGTTTATTAATAAGATATTAGGGGAATGATTATTCCAGAGATAAATGAAACGGGTATTTGTTGGTATTGCGGTTACGGATAAGCTGCAAAGAAAGGTTGCCCAGTGGCAAGCAGACGAAGCATTGTTTGCAGGCCGGGAGATACTTTTGAATAATTTGCACCTTACCCTGATACCACCCTGGGATGTGGAGGAAAATGAACTGGACGGAATTATGGAAAAGATAGCTTTTGCGGTTAAGGGTATGAAGGCATTTGATTTGAGATATAAAAAAATTGTCCCTGGCCCAATGTCAAAAAGGCCCAGGCTTATGTGGGCTAATATTCAGCCTGATCAAAAACTGTCAACCATAAAAGGACGTTTGGACAACTATTTCGGTGTTGAAGAAGAACGAAAATTTTTACCGCACCTTACTTTGCTGCGTTTTAAAAAGCAAGAAAAAATATCAAGGGAAATAAAAAAATATGCAAAAGAAATAGATTGGATAGACCAAGTGGTTGAGGTGACTTTGTTTGAATCCTTTTTTTCGTCGCAGATAGAGTATGTGAGGTTGGGGAGTGTGGGGTTGGAGGAGGCTAAGGTCTCAGAGACCGGTGCGTAGCATCCCCCTGTAGAGACGTGATTCCCCGACGCTTTGCTCAGGGCAGGCATCACGTCTCCTGTAAAACAAATGAAATGGAAAGAAGAATAAGGAGATAATATAGCCAGTGAAAGAAGAGTTATTAATTACCAGAGCAGAGAAAGAAGATATAGACAATATCTATGCATTGTTGAAAGAAAGCTTTGGTAAGGAAGCTGAAACGTATCAGGATTTTAAGATTCCTGCGATTATCCAGCCTAAGCAAGATTTTTCCGAGACATTTTCAGAATATATTTATTTGAAAGCAGTTCTTAATGACAAGGTTGTGGCGGTTATCAGAGGTCAAGTAGAAGAAAATATTTGTCATATTGGTAGGTTGGCTGTCCATCCAGATTTTCAGGATAAAGGCATCGGTACCAGGCTATTAGAGAAGATAGAAGAAGAGTTTGCTTTTGCTAAGTCTTACGAGCTTTTTACAGGCATCTTAAGCAAACGGAACCTGTATTTCTACGAAAAACAGGGATACAAGTTTAGTAAAGAAAAAAAGGTCAACGGTCGTTTGATTTTCTATTTAACAAAACCAAATTTTGAAGAGTAAACCAATCTAGAGTTGGTCAAGTTTGTCTACTCTTCTTTGATGTCGTCCACCTTCAAAATTTTTGGAAAGCCATATATCAACTAATTTATTAGCTATAGCAGCATCTGTTGTCCTGGCGCCTAAACATACGATATTGGCATTATTGTGTTCTTTGGCCATCTGGGCTGTGAATTCATTATGGACCAGGGCGGCCCTGATGCCTGGGTAACGGTTAGCCATGATGCTCATTCCAATGCCTGTGCCGCAGCATAGGATGCCCAGGTAATCATTATTTTCTTGGATAGTTTTAACAGCTTTTTTTGCATAATCAGGATAATCTGTTGACTCTGTGCTGTCAGTTCCGACATCAATTAGGGTGATGTTTATAGTTGATTCAAGATGTTTTATGATGCTGTTTTTGAGCTCTAAACCTCCATGATCAGATCCTAGGACAATAGTTAGTTTATTTTTCATTTGTCTCATTCTCCTCTAAAAATTCTTTGCAGGCTTCTTGCCAGCTGTTTGGTTGATATTGTTGTAAGGCCAGAAACTTATTTATGCATAGCTGGCTGTTCTTGGGTCGTTCTGCCGGCCTGGGGAATTTGCTGCTGGTTACGGGATAGAGCTTGCAGTTTATATTTAGCTCTTTTAGAAAAAAAACGGCAAAATCATGCCAATTAGTATAGCCTTGATTTGCCAGATGATATATCCCAAAGTCTACTTTCTTATAAAAAATGCTCAACACAGACTTTGCGACTTCTTTGGTCCAGGTTGGGGAGCCCCACTGGTCAGAGACTATGCTAAGTTCTTTTTTATGTTTTGCCAGCTCAAGGATTGTTTTAATAAAATGGCTGCCGTTTTTTCCGTATAGCCATTGCAGGCGGAAAATATAGTATTTTCTACAGTTCTTTTTGATAGCTAATTCGCCTTCAAGTTTGGATTGGCCATATATATTAATAGGATTGCATGGATCTGTTTCCAGGTATAGCGTTTTTTTGCGGCCGTTATAAACATAGTCTGTTGAAAAATGGATAAGAGGGATATTTTTATTATTAGCGACCAAGGCCAGGTTTTTGGGGCCTTCGGCATTTATGCTGAAAGCTAGGGCTTGATTTTTTTCGCAGTCATCGACTTTGGTGTAAGCTGCGCAGTTGATGATTATGTCGGCGGGGACATCAGATAAGGCTTTCTGAGTAGATGTTGTTGAGGAAATGTCTATGTTTTGGGTATTAAAACAATAAATATTATGAGCTGATTGGGAAAGGGTGTTTATGAGGTCTGTTCCTAGCATTCCGGTGTGACCGATTAGTGCTATTTTCATGGTGGGATATTTTACCACGTAATAGTAAGTGTGTCAGACAGAATGAAATTTGTTGGAAACTACATCCTTTTTTTCCTTGTAAAATAACTCGAGTTTTTCGAATGAAAAAACTCAGAGGAAAAATTCCTCTGAGTTTTTTTTATGCATAGGGCTCAAAGCTGTTAGCCCTATTTAATAAGGAATCCCATATTAAAACCGAACAGTATCATGAAGTTGTTATGATCTCTGAATTTTCTGCCTACTCCAATAGCTAGTTCGTAATAGAGGGCGGTTTGGTTAAGCTGAGAAGTGAGCCCTGCCCAAAACTCCATTGAGGGAATGATTTTTTTGTCTTCTATATTTCCAGCTATAGTTACTTGTAAATAATCTTTTAATGAAGGAGTGGTTTGAAATTCTGTATAAGCCCTGTATGCAATATATCCTCCGGATTCTCCTGTAATATGCTTAGTGCTGTTGTCAGGATTAAGATGCGCTCCAACTAAAAAAGAACTTGCTCTATCGAGTGTGTTTTCAAAATTGATATTCATGTCTCCTAAAGCGAGTATGTTAACTATATTGCTAGCGAATTTTAATCCTTGATTGTCTTCAACTTGTTTTGTTTTCTCCATAGCCACAATATTATTTTGAAAAACAAGTAAAGCCAGTAATAATATTGTCAGTCCATAAATTTTTTTCATTTTTATTCCTCCTTATTTTGATATGAACACCGTTCAGTATAATATAAGGTTAATTAAAGTGTCAAGCAAAATGAACAATGTTCAGATTGACAGTTATTAAGTATTATTATTTAATGTTTTAAACAGTGTTTATTTGGATGGGTAAGGAGAGAAATTTATGGGAAGAAGAAATATTCATTCATCAAAGCAGCTTGAGGAACTTATATTAGCTACCACTGAAAAAATAGTGGAAAAAGACGGTTTTCAGAAACTTTCTGCCCGGGGAATAGCTAGTACAATTGGTTATTCAGTGGGGACTTTATACAATGCCTTTGAAAACCTTGATGAGATAATTTCTATCGTTAATCTGAGGACCTTAGACCGCTTGCATGAAAAACTCAAGGAGAGCCTTAAAAAAAGCAGCGGTACCATTGATTCAATAGTAGACTTGGCCAGGTGTTATATAGATTTTTGGATAATTAATGATCAATTGGCAAATATGCTTTTTAACTACAGTGTTCCCAGGAATCAAGATTATCCGCGCTGGAAGCAAGAGAAGATAGATGATCTTTTTAAGAATGTAACAAATGCACTTATCCCAATTCTAAAAAATAATAAATTAGCGGGAACGGCGGCTAGTGTTTTGTGGGCTGGATTGCATGGTATATGCAATTTAACGTTATCCGGAAGAATGACATATGTCAGTCCTGAGTCTGCGTACTATCTAGCAGAATCTTTTGTCAAAGGATATCTAACCGGAATGATTTCCTAATAGTTCCTCTGAGGTTTATCTTCCGTGCGTCTCTGAAACCTTAGCTTCTTGTACCTAGGGAATATTAAGGGGCGATAGCTAAAAAAACCTTATTCCCAGTCTGTGAAGTGAGTAGCACTTCAAAAGACATTCTATTCAGTTTATAAATATTAGAATCTAGGTTAAGATATATTTGCTATGTCACATGTTACTTTTTACCGCAAATACCGTTCCAATAATTTTGATGAAATAGTAGGCCAGGACCATATTATCGGCACTTTAAAAAATGCTATTGAGCATGACCGCTTGTCCCAGGCTTATGTCTTTTCGGGGCCTCGCGGTACCGGGAAAACTTCTACAGCCCGTATTTTAGCCAAGGCCCTTAATTGCCGGCAGGGTAAATCTGTAAATCCTTGCCATGAATGTGATCTATGCAAAAAAATCGCCAGGGCGCAGTCGGTTGATGTTATTGAAATTGATGCCGCTTCTAATACTGGCGTAGATAATATCAGAGTTTTAAACGAACAGGTCAATTTTACGACAGTTGAATGTTTGTACAGGATATACATAATTGATGAAGCCCATATGCTGAGCACCGGGGCTTTTAATGCTTTGTTAAAAACCCTGGAAGAACCGCCGGCTAATACCTTGTTTATTCTGGCAACAACCGAACCGCAAAAGATACCGGCAACTATCCACTCTCGCTGCCAGCATTTGCATTTTCGAAAGCTTCAGAATAGCGAGTTGACCGGACAGTTAAAGCTAATTGCTCAGAACGAATCAATTGAAATATCAGAGAAAAGCCTGCAGACTATTGCCAGGAGCGCAGACGGCTGTATGCGGGATGCTATTTCACTTTTAGACCAGATATTTTCTTTTAAGGGCGAGAATATTTCCCAGGAAGATGTGTTGCTGATCCTTGGCGCTGCAAATTATGACCGGCTTTATGGGCTTTTAGGGTATTTTTTAAGCGGGGAGATAAAAGCGACTGTTTCAGAGCTGGACAAACTTTTTAGCGAAGGAGTAAATATTATCCAGCTTATCACCAGTATCAGTTTAATATTCCAGCAGATGATTTTTATTAAGATGGGTCTGGAAGAGCGTTTGGACCTGGATGATACCAGGATTGAACAGGTCAGAAAATTGCAAGGCCAAGTTGACCTAAAAGACCTTGTTTTCCTTTTTGAGTCTTTTTCCAAAATGGAAGCAGATATCAGGTGGTTCCCTAATCCGGAGCTTTATTTGCAAGTGCGTTTTTTGGTTTTGCTTGATTCTGTCCATAATAATGGAAACGATAAAGCAGGGAGCAGCCCTAAAGAAGAAAAAACATCTTTCAAAGCAGCCATGCCTGATATTTCCATAGAAAAAATATCTGCCCAGAAAATAGCGCCTGAACCAAAAGCTTCAGTAGAGACTAAAAAAGAAGATAATGACGGGCAAAAGGTAGAAGTAAGTAATGCTCAGGATACTAGGGAGACGGTTATAGTAGATAATGAGCCTCAGGCTGAGCCAGCTAAGGAAGAGGGGGTATCGGAAGGTCCTGATAATTTTTCCCGGAACTGGGCTGGATTTTTAAGTAAGCTGGCGGAAAAAGCCGGTGCGGTAATTAGTATGATCTTAAGGGAAGCAAAGGTAGTTAAGATGTCTGACCGGGTGATATATCTGACCCTGAAGCAGGATTGTAAATTTTATAAAGATAAATTAAATGAAGAAAAATACAAAAAACTCATCCAAGATATTTTACACGATGTTTTTAAAGAGCCGTTGACTTTGGATTTTGCTGAGGAGAGTGCTGATGAACTACTATGGGATGCGGAAAAAAATAAAACCAGTTTCAAAATACATAGTAAAAATGAAAACGATAGCGCGGCTGAACATGCTGTAAAAATTAATAAAGTAGTAGAGATATTTGAAGGTACTGTTATTCAATAGTATTATTAGAAAAAAAGGAGGATTGTTTAATGTTTGAAAATGTAAAAGACCTAACCAAGCTTTTTAAGCAGGCAAAAGAGATGAAGGCAAAAATGAAAGATGTGCAGGAGTCTTTAAAAGATGAGAAGATCCCTGCAAGCGCATTGGATGGAAAGATCAAGGTAGTTATAACAGGTGAGTTGGAAATAATCAGTTTAAATATAGATGAAAGTTTACTGGCAGCTGATAATAAAGAATTGGTTGAGAAGGGGCTTATTCTTGCTATAGGCACTGCTATTAAAAACGCAAAGGATTCAGCCGCAGGTAAATTGTCTTCCATATCCGGAGGCATGGACATTCCGGGCTTATAGTCATCAATGACCGGTAATCCTCTTGAGGGCTTAGCGCAGGAATTGCAAAGACTGCCGAGTATTGGTCCCAAGAGCGCTTTAAGGATGGCCTTTTTTTTTCTGTCTCTTTCCAAAGGAGAAGTGGCAAAGTTTGTGAATGTTCTGACAGATACCAGAGCCAGGATTCGCTATTGTACAAAGTGTTTTAATATATCCTTTACCGAAGTTTGTGGTATCTGTAATGATCTGAGGCGTGTTGAGGCCCAGTTATGTATTGTGGCAGAGCCCAGGGATGTTTTTGCGATTGAAAGGATTGGGGAATATAAGGGGCTATACCATGTTTTGGGTGGACTGATTTCTCCGATTGACAATATTCATCCGGAAACTCTACGAATTCAAGAGCTGATAGCTCGTTTAGAAGCTGGAGGTGTTTCGGAAATAATCCTGGCTATTAATCCCACAATAGAGGGTGATGCTACTTTGCTGTACCTAAAAAAAATTATTCAAAAATTTAAGATAAAAAAGACAAAACTGGCGCATGGCTTGCCGGTTGGTTCTGATATTGATTACGCCGATGAGATTACCCTTCAAAAAGCATTTGTAGGACGGACGGAGATCGATAATGACAACAGCTAAATTAGTAGATGAAATAGATGACCTGAGGTTGCTGATTTCGCTTTTACCCAAACGTATTTCCGACTCTCTTTTTTCCCGGAAATCACTTAATGATATTAATGAGATAGTTCTGGATCTGGGCTATTTTCCAGAGATCAGGATAGAGGATAAATACCTGAAAATGGAAAAGTTGGGTGAAGTGCTGCAAGAAGACATAGACCATGTTGTAAAGAAAATAGGAGTTTTTAATAGTGATAACCGGGCTGGTATAGAGCGTACATTGCACAGGATTTCTGCAATTAAGAACAGAATGGGCAAGATTATCGGGCTTACCTGCCGGGTAGGCAGAGCTATTGTGGGAACCATTGAAATAATAAGAGATATTGTTGAAAGCAGTAAGAATATTTTGTTTCTGGGCGCACCGGGAATAGGGAAGACCACAAAACTAAGGGAGACCGCACGGGTTTTGTCTCAGGAATTAAGTAAAAGAGTAATTGTTGTAGATACTTCGAACGAGATTGCAGGTGATGGGGATATTCCGCACCCTGGTATTGGCACAGCCAGGCGTATGCAGGTTCCTTCTCCGGATATGCAGCACCGGGTAATGATAGAGGCTGTAGAAAATCATACTCCAGAGGTTGTGATCGTAGATGAGATAGGGACATCTGAAGAGGCCCATGCTGCTAGGACTATTGCCGAAAGGGGAGTTCAGCTTATTGCCACAGCTCATGGGTATACATTGGAAAACATTATTAAAAATCCAGTGCTTTCCGATTTGGTAGGTGGTGTGCAGAGCGTTATTCTTGGTGATGAAGAGGCCAAGTGGCGAGGTACTCAAAAGACAGTACAGGAAAGAAAGAGCTTACCTACTTTTGAAGTTATAGTTGAGATAAATGAGCGGGATATCTTTGCTATCTATAATGTAGTAAAACAGGCTGTGGATCTCTATTTAAGAGGTTCTAAACTTAATCCGGAGATAAGGACGCGGGCTTTAAAGAAAACTGAAGAAACAGAAAAAAAAAACGAAAAAAGCAACGAAGTTGAAGAGGTAGTTGAGCCTGAGATAGATATTTCGGATAGACGTGAATCGATTTTCTCTTTTGGTATCAATAGAATAAAGATCAAGGATGCCATTTGCAGTTTGGAGGTCCCGGCAAAGGTTGTAAATTCCATTAATGAGGCAGACCTGGTCCTGACCGTTAAGTCCAAAATGGGCCCAAAATCTAAAATAGCCCAACTCGCTCAGTCAAGAAAACTACCTGTACATGTCTTGAAAGCAAATTCCCAAGCTAATATTTTAAGGTTTTTTCGAAGCTATTTTAAGCTTACCTCCACTGATGACGATATGGAACACGAGGCGAGGTTAGAGGCAGAGCGTGCCTGTGAGAGAGTTAAAAGTGAGAAATGTGTAGTAGATTTAGTTTCCCGGCCAGGATACCTCAGAAAGATCCAGCATGAAGTTGCTGAGAAATATGGTTTAACTTCACTAAGTACTGGGGAAGAAGAAAATAGAAGAGTACGGATCTATCCTACGGAGTTGGAATGAGGAAAAATTCCTTTAATTAGTCAAACAAACTGCCTATCTCCTCTCACTGCACCAAATTTTCGGCAAATATTTATGAGCCATGCTCATAAAGTTTTCCATCTTTATCAATCCATAAAAGATAAAAGATTTCGTTAACTCGGTATCCTAATAGACGAGATTTCTTGTTTTTTCCACTATTAAATCTTGTTGATAAAACATACACTTCTTTTACAAGGGTAGGGATTTTTTTGATTTTGATCGAATCGCGCTTTATTTTTTCATGTCCTAGCGCATTCTTTGGTGAGTTAATAATTTCTTTCCAAGTAAGTTTGCTCCACTTATGAAGCTTGTCTAAAATTCCTGCTTTTTGCTCTTTATTACATTTTGATATACAGTAATTTTTACAAAGAAATTCTAAACTAAAAATAGGTTTCTTTGTTAACGTTGAAACGCTACTATTGTCTGGCGTTTTTAACCGCTCACCACCTTGTGGTTGTTTCGATTTTATCCTTTTTTTGAACATCTATATTAATTGTGTTTTGAAGTAATCTTTTAGACTTTGGTGAGTTATTTCGCTGTCTCTTGGTGTATTCTTCCATGGAATTTCATCATGAGTCATATTTCTTAACATCCAGGCTGAGAACTGTCCATAGACATTATAAACTTCATCAAGTAGGTCGCGAATTTCATTTCCAAATTGTTTAAAATCAATATCCTTAGGTATTGGAAGTGCATTAGAACCAGAATCTTTATATTTATCGTACACTTCTACTACAACTGGCCCATGTTCCCAGGCCATAATTTTTTCTTTAAAAAGAGGTTTATCATGAATGGCAAGAGATGAACCTTGAGCATAATACAACAACTTTTGAAGTTTTAAGTGAGACATCAAGTCACCATTTTCTTCATCAAGACATCCCAGAAAATAATCTGATACATTTAAAGCTGTGAGATTACTCATTATACTCACTCCTCTCATTTCCTTAATTTAATAATAACACTTTGGATATTGTTAACAAATGAATTAAATATATTATGATATTTTTTTTAAAAAATCAATTAGTCGTTTAAAAATATAATATTTATTTAAAATATTACCTAATATTGCAAAATAAATTGGATATTATAAGTTATTTTCAATAAATCTTTTCTCAATAATTGAATTTAATACTTCAAATTCAATAATATTCTGTCTCCAAGCAAAATTTTAACAAAGCTAAAATCAAGCGATGAATCAAGGTTTCTTAGCAAAAAATCAACACCCCACTCATTAGCCAGTTCCCTGGCACTAAAAACAAAGGGTTTTGTAGCAAAATAAAGTCCAAATACTCCCATTTGCTCACTAACTTTCTTTACTCTTTTATACGCACTGTTATTTGATATGATAAAAACATGAAAGCCGATCATTTTGATCTCTTCGATCCAATTAAGCTTTTGCAGGGAAACTTCTTTTTCTTGGTATGTCATAAGTGTATTGTCGATATCCAAGAAAATAGTACGAAAACCCTTCTTATACAGCTCAACAAAATCAATATCCTCAACATGCCGGTGACATTCATTGGGCTTGAATATAGTTTTGATAAGCGCATAAAAATCAGTTAATGAAAAGAAATACTTCATTGAAGGCATTCTAACATGTCAAAGGTATTTTACAAAGACCAGGGCTACTTGCTACAATCTAGAGTCTGTTAATGCGGGAGTGGCGAAATTGGTAGACGCGCTAGATTTAGGATCTAGTGTCGCAAGACGTGGGGGTTCAAGTCCCTTCTCCCGCACCAAAAAATCCTTTTAATTTTCCCGATTTCACTCAAATCACTACGCTCAAATGGCGTAGTATAATGACCTCCGCCATTTGAGCGAACTCGGGAAAATTAAAAGGATTTTTCTTATTCGGAGTAACTATTCTCACTTTGGCTAGAGGTGGAGCGTCGCTTGATTTTAGCTTCGCTAAAATCTTGCTTGGAGAATTTTTTTTGTTGAGGGGGGAGCGGAGTGTTGATTTTTTGCTAAGAAACCTTGATTCATCGCTTGATTT
>JBHPDY010000058.1:0-10534 GCA_042577605.1 Candidatus Margulisiibacteriota bacterium | reverse complement strand
GGTGAAATTTCTGTTTTCTGAAGCTTATAAAACATTTTAGCAATTTAGAGTTGTTTCTCCTATCTCTTGCCGCTTTTGGTCTAATTCTTTAAATATTTGTTTCAATTCTATTATCTCTTTGGGAAACTGCGCCAGGGCGTTATCTTTTTCCAGGCGTTCCATAAGATCTTGGTCAAAAGAAAGCGCCATTTGAACTGCTTGATATTTTTTAAGAAAAGCAATAGAAAAGTCTTCGGGATTTTGTTCTTCCTGCCCTGATGTTTTACTGGAAGAAAGATTAACCAGTTCCCTAGCTAGAACGCTATACTCACAGAACATGTTGACCAGCTGATTAGTAAATTCCTCCATTATCACTATTAAAGTACAGCTTTTAAGTAGTACTTCTTCCAGATCTCCGGAGATTTCTTTTACTTCTTTAAAAATAGACATTAGAACTACTTCTATATACTGTTGTATGCGTTTTTCAGGTTCTTCCCCCTCTAGTTCTGCTCTATCTATAGGATCAAAAGGAGTATTATTTATTACTGGCAATTCTTCTTGTGTATTAGCAATCTCGCGTAATTCATTATTTATTTGTTCTCTAAATAGACGTTTTTGCTTGTCTCTTATTTTTCCCAGGCAGCTTGTTTCTTTTATATATTTTGCCATTTCTTTATCATCCCAATCACTACTATTGGGCTCTAAATTAAAGATTGATCTTTCAGATTCAGAAATATTTGTTAATAAACAGGATATTTTTTTGGTTGTAATGCTTCTTTTTCTATTTAAAATTTGCAGTTTATTTCTAAAATTAGTAAATTTGCCAATAAAATTCACAATTTTTTTGGCAACACCCCAAACAGTTTTAGTAATTCTAGCAGTAAAGGAATTTATCTGGGAACTCAGGTCTGAGATACCTTCCTTGATCTTTGATATCACAACACCTGCTCCCATTGCCAGATTTGAACATAGGACAGCATCCAGCCCTGAGGTTGTTTCAGAATGAACTTCCCGAACTGTTACATACCCTTTTGGAGTTTGTTGATGGTCATGGGTCAGTTGTTTACTAAGCGTGGCATATCCTTCCAGCCCGTTATTCTTCAGCGCCAGCGCCATAATTTCTTCGTAACTGCCTGGCATTTGATTGTTATTTGGCATCCAATCATTATTTTTTAAGGCGTCAGCAATTACTTTATTACAGTACTCTTGGCTATAATGTTTTTGGTTGTATAGCACAGCATCCTGATTGTCAGGATCAGGAGCATCAGGAGATTTAGGTTCATATCCTGTTTGCTGCATGCGGGGATTGATAGGTTCATCCTGATAATTATCCGGTGCATCCGGAACCTTATCATTGTTTCCCATAGGCTGTGATATCATTCCGTGGTCTTCCACATAAAAATCTGACTTCACATCATTTCTATTTGACTGGGAGCTATGCAGTTGATCTGTCAGATTGTTTTCAGGCACTCCAATAAATTCTGATGTGTCATAGACCATATCGAATATGTTTTCATCAAATACATTTGTGTTTCGAGTATTATCTGTCAGCCAATAATTATTCATTAAAGGCATGCTTGGTACATCTGGCTCTTTGGAATTTATTGATTTTGGCTGGCTATAGCTAAGAGCTGGCGCATTAGGCTCTAATTCTTTGAGTTGGCTTGTGTTTTTACTTTGTGTTTTTCTAATATTAGGGCTGGTAAAAACTCTTTTCGCAACTCTTGGCACAGCGTTTGGCGCCTGTTTTGTAACTTTTTGTATTGGCTCTAAAGGCATTTGTCCCCCCCGGATAATCGCTTTCATATTAAAATAATTATATTTTTTAATATAAATATGTTTTTAAAAATATTACTCGGATTATCCCCCCTTTTTTATTGTTTGATTTTATTTTTTTTAATAATCAAACATGTTAGTTTTGCCCTATAGGGGGGATATTAAACATTGATATTTTGTGTTTTATTTTATTTATTAACTTTTTAATTATCTGAATTTAATTGATTAAGGAGCTAAATTATTTCAAAGTCACCCTTGTGCAAATCACTTAATACAAACTTACCAAATTTTATACGCATAAGCTTAACTACTTTAGCATTAACTGTTTTCAACATCCTTCTAATCTGTCTATTACGGCCTTCTACTAAGGTCATTTTAAAATGTCTGGGGCTAATGATCTCTATAGTAGCAGGCAATGTTTTTTTACCGAGAAAATAGACACCATTTTCTAATTGTTTTTTCATGTCTTCTGTCAATTCCTTATTGATCCAAACCAGATATTCTCTTTGATGGGGTTCTTTGGCATTTAAGATGGACTTGGCAAAAATGCCGTCATCCGTAAGTAAGATCAGCCCTTCGGAATCTTTGTCTAACCTGCCGATAGCTGACAGGTGCTGGTATTTTTTAGGCAGTAAGTCTTTTATTTCTTTTTCGCCTTCTTTGGGGCAGTTGGTGACAACTCCCCTGGGTTTGTTAAAAGCCAGATAAATGTAGCTTTTTCTTATTTTTTCAATATTATCATCCAGCTCGATTTTATCTTTTTGAGGATCTATTTTAGTGCCAAGTTCGGTTACAACTTTTCCGTTAATTTTTATCCAGCCTTTTTTCAAATATTCTTCTGCTTTTCTTCGCGATAATAGCCCTTGCTCAGAAAGATATTTCTGAATGCGGATTTCTTTTTCATTATTGTAATGGATCATTACAGTATTATAATATAATGTATTAACAGGGGCCCATAGCCCATGTTAATACATTAATAAAATAAATTTATGTTAAATATAAAAAAATCAAATAATTTTTCCGGAAGGCCAGGGCCTTTGCTTTTAATCATTATGGACGGCATTGGTATCGGTCCTAAAAATGATGCTAATGCTGTCTATCTGGCTAAAACTCCGCATATGGACAAGTTTTTCAGCACAAAATTATATACCCAGCTAAAAGCCCATGGCAGAGCAGTCGGATTACCTTCTGGCAACGATATGGGGAACAGCGAGGTCGGCCATAATGCCCTGGGCGCTGGTAAAGTTTATGACCAGGGGGCTCTTCTAGTTGATAACGCGCTAAAAAACGGAAAGGTCTTTCGGGAAAAGACCTGGAAAAAACTAGTAAACCAATGCCTGCAAAAAAACTCAGTATTTCATTTTATGGGCCTTTTATCAGACGGGAATGTCCATTCCCATATTGATCATCTCCTCATATTGCTAAACCAGGTTTCTGCTGATGGTGTAAAAAAAGCCAGGGTGCATATCCTTCTGGACGGCAGGGATGTGGGGGAACGTACTGCTTTGGAATATATTGCTAAATTGGAAGCTGTGCTGGCAAAAATCAACAGCCTGGAAAATCGTGATTATAGAATTGCTTCCGGCGGCGGCAGGATGGTTACGACCATGGACAGGTATTTTGCTGACTGGGAGGTAGTTAAAAGAGGATGGGAAGCGCATGTATTAGGTAATGCAAGGTATTTCAGTTCAGCTTCAGAAGCAATTAGCACAATGTACGAGGAAGATGAGAAAATCACAGATCAGTATTTACCTTCATTTGTTATTACTGAAAATGATAGTCCTATAGGCACTATTACTGATAATGACAGTGTGCTTTTTTATAATTTTAGAGGTGATAGGGCCATAGAAATTTCTATGGCTTTTGAGAATGAAAACTTCCAGTATTTTAAGCGCACTAAATATCCTAATATTGAATATGCCGGCATTATTCAATATGACGGCAACCTGCATATCCCAAAACAATATCTGATAGGCCCGCCTTCTATTGAAAAGACCATCAGCCATTACCTTTGCGAGGAGAATATACACTCTTTTGCTATTAGCGAAACTCAGAAATTCGGGCATGTTACTTATTTTTGGAACGGGAACAAATCCGGTTATATTAATAAAAACCTGGAGACTTATATTGAAATCCCCTCAGACAGAATACCGTTTGACCAGGCCCCGAAAATGAAAGCAGAAGAGATCACCCAAAAGACCAAAGAACTGCTTTTAAGCGGGAAATATAAATTCGGCCGCCTTAATTTTGCAAATGGCGATATGGTTGGACATACAGGTATTATGGAAGCTGCTATTACTGCCTGTGAAACTGTTGATAAATGCCTTGGCGAACTAGTCGATACCGTGAATAAATTAAATGGCATTACGGTTATCACTGCAGATCACGGCAATTCTGATGAAATGTTTAGTTTAAAAGACGGGAAAAAGATAATCAGAACTGCTCATACTTTAAATCCTGTGCCTTTTGTTATTTTGGATAGCTCATATCAGGAGGAATATCAGATGAGAAATGTTCCGGAGGCTGGTTTAGCAAATATTGCGGCTACTCTGTGTAATTTGCTTGGTTATGAAGCTCCTAAGGAATTTAATGATTCTTTGATTATCCCTAAGCCTTTTTCATTTTAGAGGCGAATTTTTGGATTTGATTATCTAGCTTCATTTTTTTATTCACTGACACCAAAAAGAATACATTGCTGACAAATTGCACTAATCTTTTCTTGTTGGCACTATTTCGTGCCTAATCGCAGGCTTATTTTTTGCAGTTTATTACATGCAGAGGAAAGATTATTTGCTATCATAAAAGTTATAGTATCGTTAAGGTTTTGCTGTATTTTTTCTTTTTGCCGCGCTATAAATTGTTTTGGTTTAACTATTTGAAATATTCCGGATAATCCTGCAATAAATGCCGTCATATGCTCCTTTTGTTTGAAAACAGCTGTTTTATCCTGGGATTTTAAATCCATTAAATTCCTAAATGATTTAATTTTGAATATCCCCTCTAATAAATCAGAGCAAGCACTTGGCTTATTTTGATTGGGAAAAACTGATGTAAATAATTTTTTATTTAATAGAATATGACATAGGTTTATCATTTCTACAGCTGTCTGCCAATCATTTAGATCCTGGAATGCATTAATAATATTTTTGGGATTAAAATAGCTGGATGTTTTGTAGCGTTCGTCAAAGTCAGATAGAGTGCTATTTAATTTATCAAAGAGTTTTCCTCCCACCTTTTCCTTAGCAAGGATAGATAAGATGACAATATAAAAATGCGTATTAAATTCCACCATAAAACATTCGATAAATCTTACTGGATCCAAGGCGCCCTTATTTGCCAAACATTGCACATTCCTCAAAAAGCTTCGTAAATAATGTGTCTTTTTTACAAGATTATTATCTATCCATTTCGACTGCTCTACTGCGAATGTATTTTTATCATAATTTTTTTTAATTTGTTTAAGGTAATTGCCATTAATTTTTGAAATATCAGTATTTATCATAGTCTTGAAAAAGAAATTTATCTCCCTGACATTAGACCTTGAGGTTTCCTGGTATCGACAACTAAAAAAACCTGCATGATCAAGATAATTTTTAGACGGGCCAAAAGAAAGAAGCTGGTTAATTATTATGAGAAAGGTTTCTTTAGATAACCAGTCTTGCTGCAGTTGGCATAGAGAGACCATATAAAAAACATTATTAATAAAAGAGTTTAATCTGCTCTTCTTATTACTGGAACTAAAAAAGCTATTCTTAATAAGTTTTTTTAAAGTCCTTTCTACTTCTTTCGGCTCAGCAATTTTTAGGATTGTCTTGGTTAAATACAATAATAGCTTTTGTTCATATTCTACTGTAAACAGGCTTTCAAATAGTTTAATGATTTGGCTTTTGTTCGTTATTTCCGGCACAATCATATCATTTAATTCCTTTTCTTGTTTTTTTGATAAAGGATTCTTTCTTTCTGGGATTCTTACTGGTACTTGGATCTTAGAATTTAACATTAATATAAAAACCAATGGTTCCTTTGGATCTAAAATATACCCCATCTCCCCTTTTGCAATACAATGACTAATCCCTTTTATGGCAGTTTCTTTAAGAATTTTGTGTTGAATAGAATATTTTTCCCGTGTCTTTAAATATAATGACAAAAACCGTTTAATTAAATTTTTTCTGAAATTATTGATCTGGGTAGTAAATCTTAAATATTTATTTGAAAAAAGAAAATACCATTCATCCGGTTGCAGGCTTAATATCAAATTCTCTGTCATCCCCTGGTTCCTGGAATAGTATTCATCAGTCATGGCTGTTATAAGCAGGCAAATAATCCAATCACGTGCTTGTGAATCTCCTTTTTTCAAACATCCCGCATGTAAATCTCGCAGTTTAAATGATTTGTCTAGGATTCCTTTTTTTAAGGGCGCTAACTTAAGCAACATCAAATCAAAGGGATCTTTTATCACAAAACAGCCAAGTTTTTTGTTTTTATAATTGGATTCATTATTTTCTTGTCCGAGCAAGGCATCATGAAGAGAAGTAAAATCAATCATATTATACTCGGAAAAATTAAAACTAAAATCATTGCTTCTGTTTTTGATATATTCCTCAATGTATACTGCGGTCAGTTTATCGTTTAAATTATAATTATTCAGATAAAAGGATAGAATTAAATACTTATTACATAGATTTAAAAACTCCTTATCCGGCATAAAAAGTTTGTTAAATGCGGGTAAAATCATTTTTCTTAATTGTTTTATTTCTTTTTTTATTTTTATTTTTCTATCATCAAATACGCCAACAGTATAAACCGGCATTAAATCATCCTCTTGCTTATCAGTTTTATAAGTAGCTCCTAGCCCAATTGTTGTTTTTAAAGAAAAATTCATAAAGGATAGATCATTAATATCAACAGAATCAACTAAATCACTGTCAATATAATATCTAATTGGCGGCACATGTTTTATATCTTCATCTTCTTTGACTTCAGGTTCTATTTCTTCCTGATGAGTTTCTGGGTATTTGTTAAAAATATCAGTTGCATAAAGCGAATAGTTTGGAATTACCAGATCTGTTTCATAGCTCTTTTGCTTAGATTGATATATACCTAAGGTAGGTTCTTGCTTTGGGCTTTTCTCTATTGAGATATCTTTATCTGCCTCCAATTTTACGGAAACGATTTTCTTTAAACGTTGATATTTCGTAATCATATATTACCCATAAACTACTAATAATTAATAATCAATAAAATTTATTATTACAGATCTTTTATATATTTATCGTGATTTTTAAAATAAAATTGCATCTAAATTTTAGGAGCAAAGCGACATTATTACCTCCAGTATCCTTAGAAAGCGCAGCTCTTTAATATAACCTCTCTCTCTGCGAAGCAGCGATATTCCCTCTGGGTTTCTTAAAGGGCGCAGCCCTTTAAATCATCCTTCTTTCGCTGCGGAAGCAGCGAAACGTCTTGAAGTTTCTTTCAGAAACTTCATAAATTCCCCACTCTGCTTTATACTAAAACAAAAGCAAATAATTTTTTACAAAAAAGGAGTTTAATGAAAATCTTTGTCCAAAAATACGGCGGGACCTCCGTAGGTTCCACAGAACTCATCAGAAACGTTGCTAAACGAATTATCAAGCTGAAAGAAACCCAGGAAAATATCGTGGTAGTGGTTTCTGCTATGGGTGAAACTACTGATAAATTGATTGAACTTGCTAATAAGCTCGCTTCAAGACCAAATCCCCGGGAATATGATGCGCTTATTTCCACCGGAGAAAATGTCTCTGCAGCACTATTAAGTATTGCTTTAAATGAGCTGGAACAAAAAGCTATTTCCTTAAATGGACCGCAAGCTGGCATTGCTACTACCGGCCCTTACACCAAAGCAAAAATAGTTAATGTTAATTCCGAAAGGATACTTAAAGAGCTTGAGGAGGGAAAAGTAGTAGTGGTAACAGGATTTCAAGGAATAAATGATATGGATGATATCACAACCATCGGCAGGGGCGGCTCTGATACCTCGGCTGTAGTTTTGGCAGCTGCTTCAGGCGCTGAAGAATGCGATATCTGCACTGATGTCGATGGAGTATATACAACTGATCCCAGGATAGAACCTAAGGCCACAAAACTTACGGAAATATCATATGATGAGATGTTGGAGCTGGCTTCCTTAGGGGCCAAGGTTTTGCATCCTAGGGCAGTAGAGTGTGCGAAAGAGAATAATGTAGTTATTCATGTACGTTCTTCTTTTAAAGAGGACATTGGCACTAAAGTTAAGGAGGCGGGAAAAATGGAAGTTAATAAACCGGTTACTGGTATCGCATTAAACGAAGAAGAAGCGATCTTGTCTATTATTGGTGTGCCTGATGATCCTGGAGTAGCAGGCAAACTTTTTACCAGGCTTGCAGAAGCGGCCATTAATGTAGACATGATAATTCAAAGCGTAGAAGAAAATCACGCTAATAAAATTACTTTTACTATTAATGGAAATGATATGGATACTGCTGAAAGAATTACTCATCAAGTTTCTGAGGAAATCGGAGCAGGCAGAGCTCGCAGAGGTGAATCCATAGCCAAAGTTTCTATCGTAGGCGTAGGAATGATCTCCAAACCAGGCATTGCTGCCAAGATGTTCCAGGTACTGGGTGATAATAATATTAATATCCAGCTTATTTCTACTTCTGAGATAAAAATATCTTGTGCTATAGATAAGAATGACGGTAAAAAAGCCCTTCATGTGCTGCACCAGGCTTTTGAGCTAGGCTAATTAATGGATATTATATGTATAGAGATATAATAATACTGGTCTCATATTTTCTTTTTCTGGCGATAATGGCTTCAACTCCGGTTGATATTGTTGTTCCCTGGCTGGTAAAAAAAGTACGGCATATTGAAGCGCAGCTTGATAAGGATAAACCTAATATTAAGTTTTCTCCGGCGGCGTTTATTTTTTTATTAATGAAAAGCCTTCAATTTGCTAAGGGTTATGTGGCTGTTTTTTTAACACAGCGTTTTTTTGAAAGTGAATGGATGTTGTTAATTTCCATATCTATAGTCATTTTATTTCATAATTGGACTTTATTTAATAAGTTCAAAAACAGGCATCATCTCTTTTTAGTAGCTTGGGGGATATATAGCGCTCTTTACTTTAAGTTTTTCTTTATTTTCCCGATAAGTTATGTTCTATTGTCTTTTCTGTTCAATTCCTTTGTTATCGGCATACTTGCTAATATTGTATTTATGTTTGCTGCGATCTGGACTTTTTATTTGGACCCGTTAAATATTATTTTAAATTTGGATATTTTCCTTTTTGGGTTTCTTGTCTACGCGAAACTATTGTTTAAGCATTTTGAGGAGACGCCTTATACGCTCCTCAAAAGCTTTGAGAATAGAAAATAAAAGGCTGTCGCCTTTTATAATTCCTATACCTTCGGCGATTAGCGTATTACTTTTTGCTCCCGCTTCTGCGGGGATTATTTATGGGCGCTTCGCGCCCATAAACCCAGCGCACTAGTGCGCTGGAAGAAAAAAGAAAAGGGATATATCCCTTTGGAATCCTACTATCCTTCGGCGAATATCATTTTACTTTTTGCTCCCGCTTCCGCGGGAGGTTTTTTTTGGGTGCTTCGCACCCATATTTCCAGGCTATCTGAAAATAATAATTTTCAGACAGCCTGGATGATATATTTGAATATGCTAAAATCTGAATTAGGAGGTGAATAATGGAAATAAGAAAGCTATGCTATTTAGGTTATGAATTAAATATGGATTTAGATAGTGGAAAGAATACTGAAATCAAAATAGACGAAATAACAGATAAGATAAATGATGGAAGCATCTTTGATTTCTTGTCAAAGCAATTAGGAAATACGTTCTATAAAAATGGTCTTGAAAAAGCAGAAAAAGATGAACTCATTTCTAACTGGAAAAATAATGTGGAAAATATTGACGAAAAGAGAAAATACGGAATATATAATAATGGGCTAAATCTATTAATTGCATATCTTTTTCAAGGAATTGTAGACAGAGCAGGTGAAATAAATAAGCCCGGCATCTAATATGGATACATAATATTGAGGAACTAAGAAAATATATTAAGATTCTAAGACTGGAATCTAGCAATGTCACGCATAGAGTTGATTGGAAATGGGAAATGGAACTCACCCTCGTACCCTCTCTTGAAAGAGAGGGACGGTAGATTTGGGTAGTTCAAAGAAGGATAAGAGACAGAATGGACAAAACCGGATTGTAGAGCCACCAGATCTGGTGGCTCCTGTCTAACAGATGAAATGGACAGATGCAGAATCGAGAGAAGCAGATAAACAGGCCCTCTCCCATTGAAGATCAACGGGAGAGGGGGCTAAATCTTTGGTTACACCAGATGAAATGGAAAAAACTCACCCCCCTAAATCCCCCCTCTCTTTTGGAGAAAATCATTTGAAATTATATGTGATTATAAGATAAAAAAGAGGGTGGACTATGTATTTTTTGCATAGAAAAAAAACAATCCTAACAATAACACGTGCTAAGTTGGAAATGAATTTGGAAATGAGAAATGGGAAATGGGGGAAGATAATAAAAGAATAAAAGAATAAAAGAATAAAAGAGAAAAAACTAACCCTAACAATAACACGCATAATTCACCACAAATCTCAGGAAGGTTTACACTTCCGTTTTCTTCCAAAGAAATCCTATAACCCTTCGCCTTTTAGCATAACAAATGAAGTACCTGTAAATACCCAACAAATCAGAGCTTCCTGTTTGAGCGAAGGAGATGTAGAGC
>JBHPDY010000057.1:0-10998 GCA_042577605.1 Candidatus Margulisiibacteriota bacterium | reverse complement strand
GGAAGAGATTATGCATACTTAGTTTATCGTCTCGGGAAAAAAGTTAAATTTGATTATGTCGGACCAGCAGAATCAAGCAAAGTAAAAAAAATAAAAGAAAAAGTAATTAAAAGAAAAGAGATAGAGAGCTTACTGAAAAAAACCAAAATTAACTTAAAGGAAGTTCAGCGTGTCCTTAGAAACAGAAAATAAAAATTTATTCCTATCTATATTAATAGAACTAAACAGGCATAAGGCTCTAGATAAGTTGATTTTGATTGGAAGCTGGTGCCTCCCTGTATATAAGTCATACTTTGAAAATGATGCACAAATACCAATTAAAAGAACTTTTGACATAGATTTTTTGGTTCCTAGGCCTTTTCATTCCAAAAAAGAAATTAACATCCCAGAAATATTGGATAAATTTAACTTCAAGCCCGTTAAAAGCCTAATAAAGCACTATACAAAATATGTCCACCCAGATATAGAAATCGAGTTTTTATCCCCTGAATTAGGTAAAGGAATTAATAAGCCATTAAAAATACCAGAACTATATATTGAAACTCAAACATTAAGATATTTAACCTTTCTTCAAGAAAATACAATAAGAATTAAATATGAAAACATGTCAATTTTGGTTCCGGAACCAACAGCATTTACTCTACATAAGTATCTATTGAGTTCTTTAAGACAAAAAGAAGATAACAAAGCTGCTAAAGACCTTGAAACAGCTAATGAAATGGCTATATTCTTGGTGAAGATTAAAAGCCAGGTCATAAAACTAAAAGAATTATTTCAATATCTCCCAAAAACCTGGCAAAAAAAATTAATCAGAATTATTAATGATAATAATTCTATTCTTCATGACTTATTAAATAAATAATCGCATCTTTTTTAAGGTGCCAAAATGGCGCTTTAAAAAAGATATCCCAATCTTAATAGTCAAGATAAAGCAGGTTATCTTGACTACTTTTGAAAGCCAAAATCCTGGTAGAGATATGTATGTGGTGTCGAGTTGTATGAAAATAGAGCTGGTTTATCGTTTAGATATTAATCTTTAACGCACTAAGTATCTATTATTAGATAAGCCCGTTAGCCCTAGTTACGCAAATATTTTACCTAGAACATATTATTGTGCTCTAATAAATGTGTTTTTACTAATACTTTTTCCTATATATTTTTAAAACTCTGTAAAACTATACATTTTCTGATCAGATGATCCATTTCTCCCCACCATCATAATATGTATCCTAGCTAACGCCTATGGCATAGATATTGCAAAATCAAATAAACCATTAACAAAAGGAGGAAATACAAAAATGATTTTTCAACAAGAATCAAAATTAAAGAGCATATGCTCAAATTGCGGGCATCGCTATGAATGCGTTTATTCCAGCACAGAAGACACCCAGCATTGTGCAGAACATCATGTAGAACAATCTGTCATAAAAGAAAAGGTATCAGAAAAACAAAATAAAATTAAAGAAAGCTTCCCTACACAAGAATCGAATATATATAAAGGTCTCTGTAAATACTGCGAACAAAAAGAAAATTGTTGCTATAAAAACGCAGAATTAGGAATATGGCACTGCGAAGATTATTGTTAGGAGGTAAAAAAATGATAAGAACTGAATCCACGCAAAAGCTTGATAATAGCCAAAATAAAAAGAGAACGCTCTATGAAAGCGTTCTAAGCCAATTTAATAAGGCTGCTGATTTGATGGAATGCAATGAAAATATTAGGAAAATATTAAGTTTTTCCAAAAATGAACTGATCGTACATTTTCCAGTAAAACTGGATAATGGTAAGGTTGAAATCTTTACAGGTTACAGAGTCCATCATAATAATTGTAGAGGCCCATACAAGGGCGGGCTTAGGTATCATCCATCTGTAAATATTGATGAAGTCAGGGCGCTGGCCGCTTGGATGACTTGGAAAACAGCGGTAAGTAATATTCCTTTTGGCGGAGCCAAAGGAGGCGTTCAGTTTGACCCGAAAAACTATTCGCTTAGTGAAATTGAAAGAGTCACAAGAAGATTTACATATGCGCTTGGTAGCAGCATCGGGCCAGAATATGATATTCCGGCTCCAGATGTTAACACAAATGCTCAGATTATGGCATGGATACAAGACACCTATTTAACAAATAGACCCTCACATGAACGCAAGACTTGTCTTCATGTAGTTACCGGTAAACCTATAGAAATTGGCGGTAGCCTAGGGCGAGATAAAGCAACTGGGCAGGGCGTAGTCTATACAATTGAAGCCTGGGCAAAAGATAATAATATCAAAATGCAGGATATTACTTATATAGTTCAAGGTTTTGGCAATGTTGGTTCTTGGGCGGCCAGATTACTAAATAAATTAGGTTCCAAGCTTATGGCTGTCGAAGATATAGACGGCGCTATTATTAATTCTGAAGGGATAGATCCTAATGCTTTACATAGTTATCTTAGTGAAAAAAAAGACATTACTAAATATCCTAATACTAAACAAATAGACCATAATTCATTTTTAAGTACAAAGGCAACTATTTTTATACCAGCAGCTCTTGAGAGTCAAATTACTGAAAAAACAGCACCTCTTTTAAATGTTAAACTTGTTGCTGAAGGCGCAAATGGCCCTACAGACCCGGATGGTGATAGCATACTTCAAAATAGAGGCATCGAATTAATTCCGGATATTCTATGTAATTCCGGAGGTGTAATTGTCAGCTATTTTGAGTGGCTTCAGAATAAAAGGAGTGAATACTGGGACTTAGATGAAGTAGATGCAAAGTTATATAAAAAAATCACAGCTGCTTATAGCAATGTAAAAGAAACAGCTATAAAATATAATACTGATTGGCGAACTGCAGCTTATATTGTAGCAATTTCTAAATTAGAAAAGGTTTATTTAGAAAGGGGTATATATCCATAAATGGGCGCCATCTATTGAAAATATAGTTGATTAGGTAATACAAGAGGAGTTGAATAGTAACTATGGATAAAAACATACTCAGCAAATTTATTATAATAGCTGAACAGATAGCTAATATTAATTCCATAGAAACTCCTCTTGAGGCTTTCCTTAATCAACTATTAAGCATTATTAATAGAGCTGTTGAATGTAATAGTATAAATATTTATCTTAAAGGAGATAAAAAAGGAACCATTTATAAAGCCGCTTTTCAGTCACCTGATATTTATTCATTTGAAGCAATAGAAAGCAAAAAGCTGTTTGATAACAATTTTTATGAACTATCCGAATTCGCTGGTAATTATCTAAAATATTCAAATTCATCATCATCTTTTTATACAGAGAATAAAAGTTTAGCTATAAACAATATCCAAAATATCAAGGGTAAACCAAAAAAAACAGAACAACACAACCTGGAGTTAAGTGAAAAACCCAATTCAGCATTGTTAATTCCAATGTATCTAGATAATACTAAATCTGGTATTTTCGAATTAAAGTATAGCCAACAAAATTATTTTAATGCCACAAATACAGATTTCCTTGAGGGAGTAGTCCAGTTTATAAAAATTGCACTAGCTGCTTTTAAGTCAAAAGGCGCTTTACATGAAAGGGTCAAGGAATTAAGTTGTCTTTACGAAATTTCTAAAATTGCACAGTCTTCAGGTTTATCCTTAGAAAACATTATACTGAAGATTAATGAAGTTATTCAAAAATCCTTTAAATACCATGATCTTGCTTCAAGCAAAATCATGTTGAAAGAAAATCCAATCTTACCTATAAGTACTCTTTCAATTTGCAAAAACATTTACCATCGAGAAAAAGTGATCGGCTATTTAGAAGTCAAATATCCACCGGAGATAATAAAAATAGATAAAAGACCTTTCCTTAAAGAGGAGAGAAGCCTGGTAAAAGAGGTAGCCAGGCAAATAGCAATTATTATAGAAGAGAAAACTCTTAAAGAAGAAAATAAAATATTTGAAGAACAATTAAGACATGCGGATAGATTATCAACAGTAGGTGAATTAGCATCCGGTGTAGCTCATGAATTAAATGAACCGCTTGGAAACATTCTTGGATTCGCAGAGCTTATCAAAAAAAACAGCGCGCTCCCAAAACAAATAACTAGCGATATAGATAAAATAAAGGAAGCGTCTCTTCACGCTAGAGAAATAATAAAAAACCTGCTTATTTTTGCTCATCAGGTACCAACAAATTTTTCTCGAGTTAATCTTAATAAAATTATTACTGATGGTTTGTATTTTTTTAGATCTAGATGTTCTAAAGAAGGTATAGAGTTGAAAAAGGTTCTTGATCCAAAATTACCAGATATCAACGCAGATCCATCCCAATTAAACCAGGTTCTTGTAAATCTTGTGGTTAATGCTATTCAAGCAATGCCTAGGGGCGGGGCATTAATAATTAAAACAAATCGAAAAAAAGAAAATCTTGTTTTTTCTGTAGAAGATACTGGTGTAGGGATTAAAAAGGAGGATGTAAAAAAAATCTTTAATCCCTTTTTCACAACTAAAGAAGTTGGGAAAGGAACGGGGCTTGGCTTATCAGTGGTTCATGGAATTATAAAGTCTCATCGAGGTAATATTAAAGTTGCAAGTGAACTTAATAAAGGAACTTCATTCAAGATAATATTGCCAATTCAAAACAAAGGATAAATACAGAAATGAAAGATACTAAAGCTAACATTTTAGTTGTTGATGATACACCTAATACCCTGGAAATTTTGCAAAGGTCTTTGAGTTCACAGGGGTATGGAATTCATCTTGCATCAAATGTGGCAGATGCTATGGATATTCTTAAAAAAACAGCAATAGATCTTGTTATAACTGATTACAAGATGCCAGTTGCTAATGGGTTAGATTTGATTAGACACATAAAAGAAAATTATCTTGATAAAGAAATAATTATGATTACAGGGTATCCGACAATCACAGGTGCGGTTAAAGCTGTTAAGGGGGGGGCAGATGAATATTTATGCAAACCTTTTACTGATGAAGAATTGTTTGCCTCAGTAAAAAATGTATTAGAAAAAGTATTTATACGTAAATCCACAAAAAATAAGTCTGCTTCAAGTAATTTAGAGCGCCAAGGTATGATTGGTGAGTCAAAAGAAATGCAAAAGATTTATAGGATAATAAAAAAAACAGCCAAGACATCTGCCACCGCACTGATAACCGGAGAAAGCGGAACAGGAAAAGAGTTGGCTGCTCGTTCTATTCATTATAATAGCCAAAGAGCATCAGCGCCTTTTGTTCCAATTCATTGCGGAGCTATTCCTGAAAGCCTTTTTGAAAGTGAGTTATTTGGGTATGTTAAGGGCGCATTTACAGGTGCTGATCAATCCAGGGCCGGGTTTTTTCAGTCTGCTGAAGGAGGCACTGTTTTTCTTGATGAAGTAAGCGAAATAAGCCTGTCGTTACAAGTGAAGTTATTACGGGTTCTTCAAAATAAAGAGTTTTACATGGTGGGTTCCACAAAGCCATATTCAGCTGATATTAGAATTATTGCAGCTACCAATAAAGATTTATTAAGCTTAGTTAACAAAGGATTATTTAGGGAGGATTTGTACTATAGGTTGAACGTCATTACCATTAAATTACCGCAATTAAGAGAAAGAGAAGATGATATTTTTCTATTAATTAATCATTTTGCAAATAAATTTTCGCGAGAACTTGGGATAACAAAACCTGAATTTTCTGATGATACTTTGTCAGTATTAAAAAAATATTCTTGGCCAGGGAATATACGAGAGCTTGAAAATATTATTCAACAATTATTAGTTATGGTAGAAGGCGGGAAGATAACTATCCCGGACTTACCATCTTTTATGCGTTTTTCACCACATATGGAATTATCTTTAAATAAAACTCTTGCGGAAGTAGAGGCTGACTATATTCAAAGGGTTTTAGATAGCGTGAATAACAACAAGAGCCAAGCAGCAAGAATATTAGGCATTGATAGAAGAACCCTACGAGAGAAAATTGTGAAAAAAACAAACTAAATTTAAGGAGTATGCTAATGGACACTATAATGAAAAAACTTAAACCCATTTTCTATGGTTATATTTGCTTTACGATAATGCTATCCAGTATGTTATTTGCCGTTCCCCAGAAAAAAAATATCATTATAATCGCAACTGGTGGCACAATCGCAGGAGCCAGTAAATCAACAACCTCCACAGCGTATAAACCGGCTTCCCTGGATATTGACTCTCTTATCAGCACGATCCCAGATCTAGCACGCATCGCCAACATTCAGGGAGAACAGCTAGTTCAAATAGCTAGTCAAGAAATGAATGATGATATCTGGCTAAAATTGGCCAAAAGAGTCAATCAAATGGCAAACGATCCGAAGATTGATGGCATAGTCATTACGCATGGAACCGATACTATGGAGGAAACAGCGTATTTTCTTAATCTAGTTCTAAAAACCAGGAAACCGGTTGTTTTAGTAGGTTCAATGCGACCAGCAACAGCGCTAAGTGCGGATGGGCCACTTAACTTGTTTAAAGCTGTATTAGTTGCTTCGTCAGAGTTAGCTTTTAATAATGGGGTATTAATTCTATTAAATGATGAGATACACCAAGCACGATACGCAACTAAATATAATACAACTAAAACCAATTCTTTTATTTCCCCAAACACCGGACCGTTAGGACATGTAGTTGGTGAAGTGTTACATTTTTATCAGAAGCCTCTTAAAATACATACAATAAAAAGTATTTTTGATATATCCCATCTTAATGAATTGCCAAAAGTCGATATTGTTTATAGCTATGCTAACGCTGATGGGATAACTGTTAAGGCTCTGGTAGAAAATAAAGCTAAAGGTATCATTGTTGCAGGGACAGGTAACGGAAATCCAAGCCCAAGTTTAATGGAATACTTAATTGATGCCCGTAAAAAAGGCGTACATGTAGTAAGAAGTAGCCGTTGTGGAAGTGGTATTACGACCAAAGCATCTGAAGTCGACGACCAAAAACAACGTTTTATCAGTGCAAATTCACTTAACCCTCAAAAATCAAGAGTACTGCTAATGCTGGCCCTTACCAAAACTAATAATTGGCAAGAAATCCAGAAATACTTTGATACTTATTAAGTATAAATAAGTCTTTTATAATTTATTTTGCAGCAACTAAAGTATTTCTCTATATTAATTTCGTGCTTAAATTCGACTTGACAGGCTTTGGTTGTTTATTGCTAATCAGTCTTTAAGCTGGGCAAAAGGATAATGGCGTTATTGCGATGGCCAAATTACACTCTTTTCTTAGAGCGACCTAGCTCGATGGATACTAATTTATTTCAGGCCATTCCTGTTCTTAATGTTAATACAAAATATATTGGGTTGTTACAGGAGCAATACTTTATTCCTTAATAGTTCCCTATTCAAATATTTCTTTTTGGGCTTTCTTATAATTTAAATATTATCTAATATCTTTCTAGCTTTATCTAGTTTATTAATTAGATAATAGCAATGCGCCAGCAAATAGTAGGTATTTTTATTTTCAGGGCTAAGTAATAAAGTTTTTTCTAATACAGGGATAGCCTCATAGTATTTTTCGGATTTATACAAAGCGTAGCCTAATTCATAATAGGCATCAGGAAAATCTACCATCAATAAAAGAGTTTTTCTCAGCTGTTTTTCTGCCATAGCATAATTCCCTTGTTCAGAGGCCTCAAGGGCAGCATTATAGAACATATTAATATTATTTAAGTTTTGATTAGATTCAGATGCGTTTAAGTTGGGAACCCATTGTAAAGAAACGGTATAGATATTGCTCTCATAATCAAAATCATTTATTGAGGAATCGTAATTTGTCATATCAAAGTTAATATTTAAATTTAACCCATCAATAATGCTTTTTGAATAACCGCCTGTAATCAGCAATTTGTTATCAGTTTTATCGGAATAGCTTAGCGCATCTTTAATAATTTGCACTTGAAATAAATCATTCTCAAAAAGAGGAACGAATATGCCAAGGTCTAAAGAGGTTCCCTTATTATCTAGTGCTGTATCAGTAATACCATATAGTCCTAAATTAACCTGAAATAGATCCAATAATTGGGCACTAATAAAGCCGCCTGTTTTTTGATAATAACCGGTTTTATTAACATTTGTATATTCTATTTGCGAGTGTTTAGTAGAAATGCCAATAGAAGTGCTGGTATTCAGGTGATAGTTGATTTGAGGAGTCAAGCCTATTAGGTTGTAATTGAAATCACTTGCTACGCTATCATTAAAGATTTTAAAATCAAAAATCGAGCACAAATTCAAATTGTGCAGCATATCATAATAAACGCCTAAATTAAGATTATGGTTCTGAAAACCTCCGTAATCCTGCTCCGCAAAGATTTCTTGTACAAAATTATAGTTGATATCTGTTAGTAAATCGGGATTCAAATAACCTGATGAATAAAACCCTAACTGTAATTCTCCCGCAGGATTCTCCAGCATATTTTGTGATGCTAGTTCAATGTTGCTATAGTTTTTCCAGCCAAATGAAATATTTGGCTGGAAAAACACATTCTCAAGAGCCTTTAGGTTAGATACTAATATTAATGAACAAAGCAAAGTAAAAACAAATAACTTTAAATGACATTTTTGTGCCGGAGAACAAAAAGAACATTTCTGAATTATCATTATTTCCTGCCACGTCCTTGAGAACTATCAGAGCCCTGAGCTCCAGAAGAATTTTTTATTAGATTTCTCATTTGAGATGCACCAAGTCTATGCGAAGCTCTTTGCGATTGAGTATTCTTCGCGTTCATTTTTTGCATTTTGTTAAACTGTTTGTTATTTAGTGTTTTTTTCATGCTTAAAAAAGCATTAATTCTATTATCAATTTTTTTGTTTTGAAGTTGCTTTATTTCTTTTGTGATTTTTTCTATTTTCTTTTTGTCAGGCGACTGTTTTGAAAATTCATTTTTTAACATCTTTTCCTGTTTTTGAATTTTTCTTTGCAGTTCTTTGCGTTCAGCTATATTAGCCTTTCTAAGGTTTTCAATCTTTTTTATCTGTTTTTTTGTTAGATTTAATTCTTTGATAAAGTCCGAATTATTCTGTGTCTTTAGTTTTTGGTTTACTCCAGACGAATTATTTTTCATATGTTTATTAATTTGTTTTTCTTTGTTTTTCGCTAAAGTTTTCGTTAATGTTTTGGTTTTTATGTATTTTTGGTTCGCATTTCCATCTGAATTCTGTTTTTTAGTTAGGGGGGCGTTATTCTGTGTTTTCTGCTTTTGGCTCATCGCCGATGTGTTATCCTTCATATATTGATCTGCTTGTTTTTCTTTGTTTTGCGCAAAATTCTTTTCTTGTGTTTTTATTTGATTATCCAATGCTTGTGACCTATTTTGAAGCTGTGTGTTTTCAAGCTTTTTTATTTCAGGGAAATCACTTTCCGCCCCATACGCTAATGAAGTAGCTGCTATAATAACTAATCCCGATATTAATAATTTATTCATAGTTCCATCTCCTTTTTTTATTTTATATGCTTTAGACAAAGAAATTAGAAAAAAGTTCCCAACATATCGCCATTGTCGGGAAGTATTGAATTGTCAGAAGAAATATACACAGCATATTCTTCTATAAAAGCATTTACATTTTTATAAGTGGTATAACTCTTATATTGAAATAGTGAAAACGCGGCAAATATAAAAACGGCTAAGACCGCATATTTTAGTGGTACAGTAAAAAACGATGAAATAGCAGAAGCAAAAAAACCCTTTGGCGTTTCTTCTTTATTGGCAGTCTGTTTTATAGAACTTTGTATTTTATTCCATAAATGTTCAGGCACTGGCTCTTGAGGTAGGGCAGTTAATTTATTAACAATAATATCTTGATAGAATTCACTATCTTCTAATTTATTATTATTCATCATATAAGCGTTCCTCCCTTTTATACAGTTTAACAAATTGCTGTCTGCCTCTATTTAACCTAGACCTTACAGTTCCGATATTTATTTCTAAAATCAAAGCTATTTCTTCATACGATTTATTTTCAATGTCTTTTAGAATTATACAAATCCTAAATTCTGGCTTTATTCTTTTTAATACTTCGTAAACTAGCTTAATATCATTCTCATCATTTTCTTCTTGATAATCATCATTAAATATGACGCCCCTACCTAACTCGGTTATAAAGGAAAAAATGCGATTCTGTTTTTTTATATGGTTTAAAGTATTATTGAAAGCTATCCTGTAAATCCAAGTTTTTATGTCAGACTGCTTTTTATAAGAAGCTCTATTTTCATAAACTTTTATGTAAATGTCCTGTGTCAAATCTTCAGCTTCAAATTCATTTTTTACCATTCTAAAAATAACGTTGTAAACAAATTTGTTTGTTAATTCATAAATTCTTTCAAAGGCATACAAATCGCCAAGAACAAAAGCATCTATTAACAATTCCATCTTCTTATTATCCATATTAGTTATATAAGACTCATTTTTCTGCAATTCTATTATGCATCATTTTATATTTAGACAAAACAATTTGAAAAAAGTTCCCGAGAAAATACTTCTTAGCACAATAATACATTAAGCTGTTATCACCGGGACAATCAAAATAATAGTGGATGACTAGGCTTGTATGTTAAAGGGCAGAATGTAATTATGCATTTTACTCTCACGCAAGATTATCACAGCGATATTAGACATAACCTCCTTTATGTCTAATAGCATAATTAATACCAGGTTAAGTACCATATCTTCATTATTCAATCATCTAATAGACCAGCAGATAGTAAAAATTAATCCGGCAACTGGCGTTAAAAGGATGAAAAGAGAATATGACACTGTTAAATCAAAATGTTTATCTATAGAGGAAGCAAGAAAGCTTATTGGACTAAGGTCTCAGGGACTAAGGTCTCAGAGACGTACGGATAATATCCCCCAGAGGAAAGTCTTTTTTTTTGTTTTGCTCTGGGGGATGCTACGCACCGGTCTCTGGGACTTTAGTTAATTTTTTTGAAAAACTTTTTTAGTTCGATGAAAATTCTTTTTTTTTTATATTTATAATTTGTCTTAAATAATCTAGGGGGGAGAACC
>JBHPDY010000056.1:0-11137 GCA_042577605.1 Candidatus Margulisiibacteriota bacterium | reverse complement strand
CCAGGACGTTTATCCTGTTTAACCATAATAAATCCCTCCTAATAAACGCTGTTTGTTTTTGAATGAAATAAAGGGTGTTTCCGCTCAATTCGCCAAAATCCATAGTGCTACCATGAATCCCAAAAACTTATGTGGTGTATGCGGCAAGCTAAAATGCTGCTTAAGGTATGAGGAAATTGAATGACCTATAATAAAGATTGTCTTTTTTGCAAAATAGCCCAAGGACAAATCCCAGCAGAAAAAGTATATGAGGATGAACATGTCCTAGCGTTCAATGATATCAATTCCCAAGCGCCAATTCATATTCTAGTAATACCAAAATCCCATATAAGAAATATATTGGAAATTACCCAAGGCGATACCCAAGAATTAAGCGCCTTAATAGCTGCCATAAAAAAAATAACAGCTGAAAAGGAAATCCAGGAATCTGGATTTCGAGTGGTTGCAAATACCGGCCCAAATGCTGGGCAGGAAGTTGATCATCTTCATTTTCACATACTTGGAGGAAGGCCAATGTCTTGGCCACCGGGATAAATTACGCGGGGTAGTTTAGCAGGGGGATTTGGCAAAATATGGCCTATGCTTCATCCGATCACAGATATGAAATCAAACGAAATGCTAAGAATAGATCTCTGTTAAACTCGCACAGCCAAGAAGTAGTCAGATTTTGTCAAATGCCCGTGTGCGGACTACATAAGCGCAACGAATGTGTAGCGGTAGTTTAGCAGGGGGATTTGGCAAAATATGGCCTATGCTTCATCCGATCACAGATATGAAATCAAACGAAATGCTAAGAATAGATCTCTGTTAAACTCGCACAGCCAAGAAGTAGTCAGATTTTGTCAAATGCCCGTGTGCGGACTACATAAGCGCAACGAATGTGTAGCGGTAGTTTAGCAGGGGGATTTGGCAAAATATGGCTGCTTATTGGCTGTGCCTAAGATATAAGCAGTATCCAATTGCTAATTTTAACCTATTCCTCTACAATCTTGTAAGAGAATAGTACAAAATGAAATATTATATTCAATCGCAAACAGCGTTTATTAGGAGGGATTTATTATGGTTAAACAGGATAAACGTCCTGGAGAATCTTTCGATTCATTCTTTAGGAAATTCAAGAAAAAAATGAAAAATGAAGGCATATTACAAGAACTGAAAAAAAGAGAATATTTTGAGAAGCCTTCTGAGGAAAAAAAACGAAAAGACAGAGCTGCGAAGCGCCGTAATTATTTAAAGCGCAAAGCAGATGAATATTAGTAAGGGGCCTTTAAAAATGGGCTTTAGTAGAGCATTTGCCCCTAAAAATCTTTATGGCGACTGTGCTTTTTTGAAAAAAATCCAATGGCTTCTGGCATAAAGCACCTTGTATTAAGACGAGTAAATATTTTAGACAGGTATATTCTTGGCCAGTTTTTAGGCCCTTTTGTGCTATCGGTATGCGGATTTGCCTTAATTGCCGCTATTGATATTTTATTCTATTTAGTTGAACTAACTGTGATTTCCGGAGTCCCGTTTTTAACGGTTATGCGGTTATTAGTATATAAACTGCCGGGGATTATGGTGCTTTTTTTTCCTATGGCAGTTTTATTTGCGGTTATGCTTCTTTTAGTGCGTATGGCCAAGGATAATGAACTAACTGTTTTAAGGTCATCCGGAGTAAGTACATTCAGGATACTTATACCTATATTCATAATTTTTATAGCGATCAGTTACCTGTCATTTTTTACCAATGAACAAATTGTACCCTGGACAAACGAAACATCTGACAGATTAATTCGCCAGGAAATACAAAAGAGGCCGCCCCCCACAATTGTAGAAAATGTAGTCTTTAAAGATGGAGAAGGCAGGTTTTTCTACATTAAGAACATTGATTCAAAGGATCAGATAATGAAAGATATCCTGATTTTTTATCAAACGTTGCGTTTTCCACGTATTATCACAGCTGAAGAAGCGAGGTGGGATAAAACTTCATGGACCTTAATTAACGGACAAGTGCAGGAAATAGATGAAAACGGCTTAATTGAATTTGTAGACCGGTTTTCTGAAATGGTAATACATGTTGCCGATGAAGTATCGACTTTTTATAGACATCGTAAATCTGCCCGTCAGATGGACTCCGGAGAATTAAAAGAGAAAATATCTATTTTGCATAAGGGAGGAATCAGTACCAGGGCGCTAAAAGTTGAATTCCATTTGAAAAAGAGCCTTCCCACAGCTTGTTTAATATTTGGGATTACCGGTATTGCGTTGTGTTTAAGTTTTGTGAGGTCAGGTAAAGATTGGTGGGGAGTTATAATTGCGATTTGTGTGGCGGTTTTATCAGTGGGTTTGTATTTTTTTATTCTGGCTGTGTCCAGAGCCTTGGCCAAAGACGGTATATTACTGCCTTTTGTAGGGGCCTGGGCGCCGAATATTATTTATGGCCTGTCTTCAGTGGTTTTTATTGCTTATCGCTGTATATATAAATAGATCCCTATGTATCAATTAAAAGAAAACAAAGATTATAATTTAGCTTTAGCTTTAGTAAACAGAAATCAGTTTTTAGATGCCCAGGACCGTTATTTCACTTTACTTGCTATAAATAAAGACTATCTAGCTGATATATTGACTCCCCTATACAAACGCCTGGCTATTGATTTCGAGAACTTGCAGTTAAGGATTCTGATTTCAGAACTGTATATCAGCAGCGAATTATACCGGGAAGCGATCTTGGAACTGGAAGAAGCTTTTCATCTTGACGCTGAATTTACCCAAACCTATTTTTTACTGGGTAAAATTTATAGGAAAATAGGTTATGAAATAAAAATTAAAAACATTTTTGAAGAGGCTTTCCAAAAAGGGATAACCGATTCATCCATATTAGATGTTCTGCCTCAATTTTATTTCAAGCAAAAAGATATAGGGAAGAATATAGACTTCCATGAAAAGCTGTCCCAAAAGTTCTCCCGGAATTCTCATTATTATTACACTTTAGCAGAGTTATATGAAAAGTCTGAAAGGTTTAAAGATGCAGCAGCAATGTACAGAAAGATATATGAAATATTTCCCACAGACAAAGAAAAAATTATCCGCAGGTTACAGGAACTAATACCTAAAGCCCCTAATGAAACATCTATCAGAATACATTTAAATGACCTGTACTTGAAATCATTTAAACCATTGGAAGTAATCCCTCAAATAGATGAGATGCTGCAAAAGAATATGATAACTGGCCCGGAAGCAGTAGAAACTTATAAAACTGTTCTTAACCAGTACCCCTATACTAAGGAAATAATTTTAGCTTTGGTCCATATCCTGATTGAACAAAAAGAATATTCTGAAGCAGTTAATTATTTAAATGAGCTGTTTACTGTCATTAATGACCAGCGCCTTTATCCAGCTATTATTTCATTGCTGGACCTCATTTTACAAAGGTATCCCCAGCAAATTAGCGCAAAGAACCTGCTAATTGATATGTATTTTTCCCAAAAAGATTTTAGAAAATCCCTAAATTATATAGAGCAGCTCATATCAGTCGTCCAGATTAATGAAGGGATCGGAGAGAAACTGAAAATCATATGCGAAAAAACAGAAGAAGAAAAAAGCACAACACGAATACTATTGGCAAAATATTATTTTTTAGGCGGGGAATTCCAGAATTGTATTGAAAATAGCAAGAAGTTATTACAGACAGAATTTAAACTGGAAGCGCAATTGCTTATAGTTGAAGCCCAGTTCGAAAAAGGCCAGACAATGTCAAGTAAGAGGAATATAAGAGAATTGCTTATAAATAATATTTATAACTGTAAAATACATGAAACCAATAAAAAAATATATGAAAAATCAGTCCGCAGAAAGATCTTAAAACAGAGTGCCGGCAATATCAAAAATCATGAAGTTAAATTATTTAGACTTGGGATAGCTCACCTCCAGCAGAGAGATTTCTATGCTGCGGTAGAGTGTTTCCAGAAAATACTTAATAATGAGGAATTAAAGCTCAAAGCTCAAGTTTTAATAGGAAGATCTTTTCTTGAAAATGGCCGGTTTGATTTATCAGTCAATCATTTGCAGCACATCTTAAGCCAGCACAAGAGCTTGGAGACAGACCTGGCAAATAAACTAAGATATATGATAAGTGTGAACTTGCTGAACTCCGGCAAAATTTCCGAAGCAGTAACTTATTTAGAGAATATTATGCAGTACGATATCAATTTTCCTAACATTAAAACTATTCTGGACCAGTGCAATAATTGGAGGTTCTTTGATTTTCGTGGAAAGATAGTTTCCGGGTGTCATTTAGATGATGGAACCTTATATTTAATATCCACTCCCAATATGGAAGGATACGATTTTTTGAAAAAGCAGTCCAGCCCTCAGAACCTTTCTCTGGCCTATACTCATAATAATCAGGGATTTGAACATTTACTCAAAAAACAGCTTCAAGCGGCTGAAGATGAGTTTAACCTGGCAGTGACTCTTGATCATAGCTTGACTTCAACGCACTGTAACTTGGCAGTTTTAAACCTTTTGAAGGAGGACATTGAAAAAGCCCACAGCCATTTGGATACAGCCCTCAAAATCAATCATAATCTGGATGCAGTTTGGCTAAGCCGGGGTCTAATTTACATTAAGGAGAATAAACTGGATACAGCACTGGTATCATTCAGAAAAGCCTTGAAAATAAATCCTGAGAATTATTTAGCCAAATATAACCTGGGGGATCTGTATTATCGTAAAAAAGAGATCAGGCTAGCTTTTGAAAACTGGAAAGGACTTTTGAAACTTAATAATATTTTTTATCTGATCAGAAGGCGCTTAGAATATATTAATCCTAAAGATAGCTCCTTTGATACATGGATTAATGATTTATTTGCAAATGATATTGAAGAATTCATTAATATGGGTCTGTTGCAACAGACCCAATATAAAGGAGACTCTTAAGAGCTAGTGAAAAAAGTGCGCGCCATAATCTTTTTTGCTTGTTATTTTGTTTTGCTTGTTATTCCCATATTCCCTTTTGATTCCCAAAAAGTACAGTTAAAGGCTGATCATGTGCGCAGTGATGAAAGCACAAAAATATTGATAGCCTCAGGCAACGTAGAAATAAAATATGGCGATATAGGGATCAAAGCTCCTAAAATTCAATGGGACACTATTAATAATTTTTTATGGGGAGCAGGGGATATAGAGGTGAGCCGGAAAGAAGATACTTTTCTGGCGCAGTTTATCTATTTGGACCTGAATAAGAACATTATCAAGTTGAGGGGTATTGATATGGCTATAAAACAGCCTGATATTAAGGAGCTCCTGTATCTCAAAGCAGGAGGACTGGAAGATACCGGCCAAGGTGTAAAAAGAGGAAAGAACGGTTTTTTTACAAGCTGTAACCAGCCTGAGCCACATTATTTTATATATTCAAGTTATTTTGAATACTATCCGGATAACAGGATAATAGGTTTTAATAATATTTTGTACAGCCCGCTTTTATTCCTACCCATCCCTCTATGGACACCCATCTATGTTTATGAACTGGGAGAAAGACGGATTATCTGGAATTTTCCTACTATCGGAAAGAAAGAGACCACAGGATGGGGGTATTTTATGCAGAACAAAGTAGATTACGATAATGTGGACGGCAAAGACTCTAGTATCTTTGTGGATTGGTATCAAAATAAAGGGATCGGTCTGGGATTAAGACATCAATATAAATTCCAGGATAATAAAGGAGAAGCCTATTACTATAAATTAGAAGAAGCAGACACCAAAGAGCAAAATGAAAAAATTGAATTTGCCCATGAATATAAAATAAATGAAACAATGAAATTATCAGCTGATTATGACCGTATCGACGCCGAGAGAATAAATAGTAGCGGCAGGCAAAGAAAAGAAGGCAAATCTTTTAATTTTACTTATGATGATCTAGGTGACATTTATAGATTTAGTCTAAAAGAAAACCAGGACTATAACATGAATGTTAATAGTATAAATACGGATTTTAGCCATTCTTTTAATCGCCAAAATCTGTTCTCCACCAATTTAAATAAGCGGGATAATATCGTAAGAGGGGAAGAATATATAAATTCAACCATTTCAAACTATATACCTTTGCCTGCACAGATGAGCATTAAAAACACTTTTAAATTTGACAGCGTTGATCCTGTTAAAACAGAACAGCTGGCAGATACCAAATTGATTAGTAATACAAGAATCGAAAAGATTGTTAACAAGGATTTTAAAGTAGGATTAACCTTTGATCATTTATGGGATATTGATGAATATAAAGTTACCAGTGATATAACTAAGAATGATTTTTTTTACAGGATGCCGGAATTGAAAATGCGCTATAACAATATAAATTTTGGGCCATTTCAACTAAGTGAAGAAGTTGTTATCGCCCGTTACCAGGAAGTAAAATATAACACCCTTAAAAACGACCGTATAAAAACGCCGGGGCAAGACAATTTTGGCCTTGCTCCCAACACCTATATTTTTAAACAGACTGCCAATACATCTTTTTCAGGATTCAACCTAAATACAGCTTTTGATCAATATATTTTCTCAACTCCTGGCAAAGGTCTATTGGAAGGCGATGCAATGATCAGCGGCAAAATAAATGCCAACTATAATAATACGTTTTTTAATTTTATGAAGACCAGCACTTCTTATTCCTTCAGTGAAGCTGATGGTAACACCCCGTTTTACGAATTTGATGGGATAAAAAATATTCGGATCAACAAACTTAATGAAACTTTGACATTTTTTTGGGAAAACGAATCAAAATACAAATGGTACCATAAGACAGGTTATAATTGGGTTACGGAAAAAATGGATTATTACAATACAGGTATCCTGCTTAGTCCTATTAAAGAATTCCGGTTTAAAGCTGACTCAGGTATGGATCCCAAGGAAAAAAAGAAGACAGGCATAGTCTCAGGAGGGCCGGTTTATTACTATGAATTATTGCCTTTATCCTGGGAATTTGAAGTTGCTCCCACTTCGAATATTAAATTGTTATATAAAATGACCCAGGATTTAAATAACGGATTGATCAAGTATTCTAATTTTAAATTAAACTTTTCTTTAGGTGATGATCCGCAATATAGATGGGATATATCAACCTTCTTTATGTACAGCACTTTTGGCCAGATGCGTGAGATATTGGCAGACAGGTATATAATGGAAACAATCCAGGTCACAAAATACGACCATTGCCGTAAATTTGCTTTAAGCTATAATAAACGCCGGGAAGAGATCAAATTTACAATTACGATCAATGCATTTCCGGAAGATGAAGTTGGTTTTAAAAAGAACAAAGAGACCTGGAAAGTGGAAGGGATTCTGGATGATCCGTCAGCTGAGCGGTTTTAATATGAAAACACAAAAACATAAGAGTTTAAAATATCTGATAACAGTAGCCCTCTTTATTTTGCTTGTCAGCAGCATTATCGGTAGCGGCTGCGCCCGAACGGCATCATCTAAGGAAATTATCCTGAATATGGAAATAAAAATCCATCTGCGGGGAAATCCTGATCTGGACAAAGTGAACTATCACATTGTTTTTTCCGGAGTTTCTGAACCAAGTGTGCCTACTCCTGACTTGCAGGAATATTTTCCAACTCCCGGCAGAATATATAATGATGAAACCATGTGGTATTATAATTCAGCTGGTATCCAACCGTTGTATGCAAACTATTTTTCTAGTTGGGCTGATTATATTATTTTTTCCGAATCTCATAAATTGTTATATAATTCCAATGCTTCCGGTTTTGATGCTAACACAGACCTTGAAAGCCATTCATCATATGAATATAACCGGTATGCTCCTATCAATTCCTTTATCACTGAAAACATTATTGTAATGAATTTTGAAGTCAAGTATCTTTCATTTTCAGCCAATAAAATATATTTTACATTTTTAACAACCAAGAAAAAAACAGAAGCTGACCTGGAATCCGGTTACGTTCTGGATGTTCTTAGAATATCAGCTGACAGGGCCAATATAATAACCCAGGGCGGACAAGAAATTCAGTTGACCATGGATATTGATAATAACGAAATCGATGATTCTGCGGATATAGTATCTTGGGAAGCAAGAATATATTAATTAAAATGGGAAGCCTTTTAGATATTATTCATACGGTAAAGTTATTAATCCAAAGTATTTTTTGTTTTATGCGCTCTTTTACAAAACGTATTAGCAAACAGGTCCCGATCTTAACCATTTCTTCAGCACTTCTAACCAGCTTAATTTTTCCCAATTTTAACCAATCCTGGCTTGCCTATTTTTGTCTTGTTCCGGCTTTATTTGAACTGCATTATCTAAAATCAACTTATAAGACAGTCTTTGCCAGGGGAGTTCTTTTTGGAGTTATCTTAGTTTCCTTATTCCATATATGGATGTTGGAACTACATATCTGGGCTAGCTGGCCTCATATTATTCTGATCTGGATTGCTGCTTCAGTTTTTTATGGTTTTTTTTATGGGATAAGTTTTTTATTAGGCAGTTTAGTTAAAAGCGATCTGCCTTTAATATTTTGTTTCCCGTCAGCCTGGATTATTGGCGAATGGTTACGAAGCATAGGCCCCCTTGGTAATACCGCCGCCAGTATCGGTTATTCCCAAACATCCTTTTTGCCGGTACTGCAATGGGCCTCTTACGGAGGAGTATATTTTCTGTCCTTTTTTTGTGTTTTGATCAACGTACTGTTTTTTTTGATGATTAAGAATCTAGCTCGCCCGTCAGTTTTTCTGAAATATACCGGTATAATAATAATCCTTTTTTCTATAGTCATCATTATCGGGAAAAACCAGTATAAAATAAATAATGCTTTTGCAAACTCCCAAAGTTCAGTCAAAATTGCTGTTATCCAGGCAAACCACGCGCAGAAAGATAAGCTGGACAAAAATAAATGGCCGTCTATTAGGCGCGATTATCTAGCCCTATGCGCCAGCGCAGCCCAAAAAAATCCCCAATTCATTATTTGCCCGGAGACCATAACTCCTACCTTTAATTTACGGAGATTCTTATTTATAAGCACGTTAATGAAGACTGCCAGAAAAAACAATATCAATATAATTCTAGGTACGCCGATTGAAGAGCAGGAAAAGTTCTATAACAGTGTTGTAGCAGTAACACCCAGGGGTTTAGCCAAAGAAAAATATAGAAAAGTCAGGCTCATGCCTTTTGGCGAGTATTGGCCCTTTAAAACATTCTTAAAGCTGCTTGGCCTGGAAAAATGGGTTAGCCTGGAGGATTATTCCCCTGGAAAAAGTGTGAAGCCTCTACAAATTGGGAATTATTTCTGGGGAATTGGTATTTGCCTGGAATCAATTTACCCAAACTATTTCCGTAAATACATCAAAGCTAAAGCCCAGTTCTTTGCAGTTCTGGTAAACAACGCCTGGTTTTTCCGATCTTCTGCAGCAGCAGAACATTTGCAAATGAGCATAATGAGGGCAGTAGAGAATAACCGCTATCTGGTTCAAGCTGCCAATACTGGTATTTCGGCCATAGTAAGCAATACAGGAGAAATCGTAAAAAAAACCGAATTAGAGGAAAATAAAATCCTTTACGGAACTATTTATTATGGCCTACCCAATACTTTTTATGCAAAATCAGGGGATTGGATTATATTTATCGGAATAGCATTATTATTTTTCTTTAATATTTACGGCGTAGCCCGTAAATATTAATTATAAATCTGCAAATGCGTTTTGTACTATTTCTTCTGCTTCTTCGGTAGGTTGGGTTTGCTCTTCTTGCTGGGCCTCAACTGATTCTTCAGGCGAAGGTCGGGGAGTTTCAGGCTCTTCTTCTGGGGTAGTTTCATCGGTAACAGTGCCTGAATCTTTTATTTCTATCTGTTGATCATCAGCCGGGGCTTCTTCCAGGGGTGTAAATTGGTCTGCTTCTTGGCTTTTCTCTGCTTCTGCCTCAGCTTCTTCTTCCAACTTCTTTTTAATAGTGGTAATTATATATTTTTTTAGATTATCAAAAACCAGTTCTGCATTAGGAGTTTCTTCTATTTTTATCTTTGAAATAATATCAGTGATTTCTTTAGAAAAATGAGGTTCGATCACTTCCCGTACTTCTTCATCAAGTTTTGATAAGAAGAACGCAATAATTTGCGGGCTTGAGGATGATAAAAGATCAGTAATTAACGTAGGCTCCAATGAAAGCAAAGGATCTTTAGCTTCTTCCTCTGGCTCTTCCTCTGCTTCTTCCTCTGGTGCTGGTTCTTCTAAAGATTCTTCCAAAGCTTCTTCTTCTGCCTCTGGTTCAGCAGGCTGCTCCATATCTAAATCAAAAGATAGGTGCTCTTCTTTTGATGAGGGACCTTTAAGTTCATCCAGTTTATCGATGATTTCTGTTAGCAATGCTGCCATAGTCTCAGTATCCGGCTCAGGAACATCTTCTAAGGAAGAGGTTAAAAGCTGAACATTCTCTTTTGAAAGCTTTTTTAAAACCGTTTGCGACTTGTCTCCCAGTAATGATATGAGTACACGTGATTTTTGTTTACCTGTAAGCATTATGTTAATACCTCTTCTTTTTCAGTTTTCAGCCAATCCTTCATTATATTTGCCAGTAGCTCTGGAGACTGATCTGCAGTTTCTTTTATTTGGTTTATTTTAGTTTCTTCAGCAAGTTCGTCTTTAATATCCGTAAGGTCCTCTGCCCGTTCAATATCTGTTTTTACAATATCAGGTTGAGCAGATGTAGGTGTTTTTCGTAATTTTTTAAACAAGTAATATAATAAACCAAGAAATAAAAGAGGACCAAACACATATAGAGACTTAAAAAACCAACCTTTAATTTTAGCCATCGTCTTTTGTCTTTGGAGTTCTTTTTTCTCTTCATCCGAAAGTAGGCTGAAGTCTGCTTTGTTTAAAATAATAGAATCCCGACCCCTAATATAACCAACCGCTCCTGCAACTGTAGAAAATATTTGAGTTTTCAAGGACTGGTCAAGGTATATTTCTTCATTGTTCATATCAATGACAACGCTGATAAACATGCGCTTAATGTCCAGTACTTCTCCGTTAGCCAGAGGCCCTATATCAGAAAGTACGGATAATTTAAAACCGCCCGCAGGTAAAACACCAACAAGCTGTCTGGCCGCTTTTTTTTGTAAGGATTTTTCAAAACGAAGCTTAATAT
>JBHPDY010000055.1:0-11269 GCA_042577605.1 Candidatus Margulisiibacteriota bacterium | reverse complement strand
ACATCATTTAATCATTTTCTGATGTCTTTTATCTATCGTATAAGGTCTCAGAGACGCACGGATAACATCCCCCAGAGGAAAAGTCATCTTTTCTTCCCCGTTTTCCATTTTTTACTTCCTACTTCTAACTTTTGCTCTGGGGGATGCTACGCACCGGTCTCTGAGACCTTAGCCCTGGATAATTTAAAATATTAGATATAATATATATAAAGATTTTTTAGACAGATAAAGTAAAGAGGAGGCTGCTTATGAAATTAAATTATCATCCCGGTACAGATTCTTATGATATTAATTTCTTAGAGAAAGCACACCTCACCGCTAAAGAGATTGTCGAAGCTGGAATACTGGACCATGATAAGAACGGGAATATTGTCCATAATAAACTTAATAATCCAGATAACAAAATTGAATTAAACGATGACTTGAATAACTCTATTCCTTCTCGAATAGAAACTCTTTCTCACCCTTAAAGCCTATATTAATTTTGAAAGGATAGATGTAATGGTAAGACGAAGCGAGAATATGGCCAAGTTGAAAGCAGGGTATTTATTTCCTGAAATTAACCGTAGAAAAAATAAAGTCTTGGAAGAAAAGCCCAACGCTCAAATTATTAGCTTGGGTATTGGAAATACTACCGAACCACTGTCTGATTTTGTTGTCCGGGGGCTTGAAAAGGCGGTTTTGGGAATGGGTACTTCGGATGGATATTCTGGGTACGGGGATGAGCAGGGATTTACGGATTTACGTAAAAAAATAGCTGAAAATCTGTATAAAGGGATAGTCAAAGAAGAAGAAGTTTTTATTTCAGACGGAGCTAAATGTGATATTGGTAGGATACAGCTACTATTTGGGCCTAAAGTGAAAATTGCTGTTCAGGACCCGTCTTATCCGGTTTATGTTGACGGCAGTGTAATTATGGGTGCTACCGGCAACTATAACGAAGCACAATCTCATTTTGACAATATTTATTATATGACCTGCCGGCCGGATAATAATTTTTTTCCTGACCTTTCAGCTGTGCCAAAGGTTGACCTGATCTACTTTTGTTCGCCCAATAATCCTACGGGTGCGGTATCAACCAGAGAGCAGCTAAAAGAACTGGTTGATTTTGCGGCCAAGAATAGCTCGATCATAATCTTTGATGCTGCATACAGTGAATTTATTAAAGATAAAGACCTGCCTAAATCAATATTTGAAATAGAAGGCGCCAGAAAAGTAGCGCTGGAAATCAATTCTTTTTCCAAGCTGGCCGGATTTACCGGAGTTAGGCTGGGATGGAGCATAGTTCCTGAAGAGCTTTGTTATGACGACGGGATCCAAGTAATTAAGGACTGGAACAGGATTATGACCACAGTATTTAACGGGGCTTCAAATATTGTTCAATATGGGGGGCTCGCAGTACTGGAAAATGAAGGTTGGCAGCAAGTGCGGGGTTTGATTAGTTACTATATGGAGAATGCCCGCATTATCAAAGAAGGATTAGATTCTATGGGAGTTACCAGCTATGGAGGTATAAACTCGCCTTATATCTGGGCGGAATTTCCAAATAAGAAATCCTGGGATGTTTTTGAAAATATTTTAGAAGAGGCTTTTATTGTGACTACGCCTGGATCTGGTTTTGGTCCTGGTGGGGAAGGATTTGTGCGTTTTAGCGCCTTTGGTAGCCGGGATAAAATAATAGAGGCTGTAAAACGTCTTCAGCAGTTAAATCTGTAATTTGAAAAAGCTCCAACTATAGCTTTCCAGTAGTATTTTTGTTGCGCAAAAATGTGCCTGTCATCAGCGGATGGTCAAAAAATATAGCCATATAATAATAATTGACGTAATATAAAATAAGAGATATGTTAATTATAATCATATTTGAAGGAGATATTTTTGCCCTCGAAAATAGCAACTGCAACTGTAATAGGCGTGAAAGCTATAAAAGTCACCGTAGAGATAGATGCCCATAAAGGCCAGCCCAAAGAGCATTTGGTAGGTTTGCCTGATATTGTAGTCAGGGAAAGTATCTGCCGTATACGCGCGGCCATAAAAAATTCCGGTTATTTCTATCCCCGAAAGGTTTATACAATAAATTTAGCTCCCGCAGAACTTCCTAAAGAGGGGCCTTTTTTTGATGTTCCGATAGCCTTGGGGATACTGGAAATTAACCAGGAAGCCTTTATAAATAGGGAAAATATGTTTGTCGGAGAGCTTTCTCTTAATGGGGAAATAAAACCGATTCGCGGTATTATCGCGATCTGTCAGCTGGCGGTCAATGAGAACTATAAGCAAATATTTATTCCTGAGGATAACTATCCGGAAGCTTCCTTGGTAGAGAATATAACTATTGTTCCGGTTAAAACCTTAAAGCAAATTATTAACATCCTTGAAGGATATGAAGAAATACCTAAAAAAGAGCATAAACCTCATATTTTCGAGGAGCAAAAGCTGGATTTTTCTGATGTAAAAGGCCAGCTTGTGGCTAAAAGAGCATTAGAGATTTCAGCTGCCGGCCAACATAATATTCTATTTATAGGCCCCCCGGGTTCAGGTAAAACTATGTTGTTAAAGAGGCTTCCATCAATAATTCCCCAGTTAAGTATAGAGGAAGCCATAGAAACCATTAATCTGCAGAGCGTTGCTCAGAAAACAGGTGTCCGGGGAAGTGTTTCCTTTACCCGGCCTTTCAGAAGCCCACACCATTCAATTTCTTATGCCGGTTTGGCAGGGGGAGGCTCTAATCCAAAGCCCGGGGAAATTAGTTTGGCCCATAACGGGATACTGTTTTTAGATGAATTTCCGGAATTTTCCCGCCAGGCGTTGGAAGTCCTGCGCCAGCCTCTTGAAGAAAGGGAAATAACTATTAGCCGGGCTAAGTTTAATATTGAATACCCGGCTAATTTTATGCTGGCAGCAGCTATGAATCCCTGTCCCTGCGGTTATTATCAGGACCAGACGATCAAATGCAATTGTTATGATGCCCAGATAAAAAAGTACTGGAAAAAAATTTCAGGGCCTATCCTGGACAGGATCGATATTATTGTTGAAGTGCCCAGGTTGACCAGGGAAGACCTGATAGATACAAATACAGCTAATAACTACGATAGCTCTAAAGTGATTAAGGAGAGAGTGTCAAAGTCCAGGGAAATCCAATACCAGCGCTATCAAAGAAAGATCCATAATGCAGATATGACGACAAAAGATTTAAAAGCATATTGCCAGTTAACTTCACAGATTAGGGATTTTTTAGGGAAATCCATTGAAAGGGGTTTGCTTACAGGTAGGTCATTTGCCAAGGTCCTTAAAGTTGCCAGAAGTATCGCTGACCTGGAGAATACCAAGGATATTTCGTTAAGACATGTATCAGAAGCAATTCAATATCGAAAGATTATTAAGCTTTTATAATCAGAAGAATTCAGGAGTCAGGAGGTAGGAGTTAGAATCATGACTTCTGGATTCTGACTACTGACTCCTGAATTTTAGCTTGCTGCGGCGAGCACGTCATTTTCTTTGAAATGTACGCATACCCTTTACCCCAGGAAAAAGGTGCGTAAATACTTTTTAATTCTTTAAAGCAAGCGCTTTGAATAGCATGGGTTGTAGTGATTACATAGGCATCTTTAGGGATTTCTTTTTCCAGTTTGTGGGTGATCAGGTCTCTGGTTTTTTGAGTGAAGCAGGTCCAGGATAATAGAAAAATATTTCCTTTTGATAGGTCAGTGTTCAAAATGTTGTCTTTTAAGAAAGTAATATTTTCCAGCTGCATTTTATCCCTGATGACTTGTGCTGCCCTGATATAAGTTGGGACAACATCTACTCCGATTGAGCGTAATCCATATGCCTGGTTTACAAAGAAGACTGTTTTGCCTTTTCCGCAGCCCAGGTCTATGAATACATTGTTTTTATTTATCGGGATATTTGCCAGTATCTTTCTCAGAGCGTAAGAAGGTACTTCTCCATAGATGAGTTCATCTTTGTTTACTATGTCATAGATATGGCCTTTTTCAAAATTGATCCTGGCGACCGAATAATTAAAAAAATAATATAGTCCGAGGAGCAGGTATGCCTCAAGCAAACTGCCGTATTTCCGGATTGTTAAAAAGTTCAGCCATTTGAGGTAGATGAAATAAAATGGTGTTATTAGTAGTTTTATTAGGTCCATTTACAATTATTCTATCAGAAACTAATTCATTATTATATCTAATTCTAGGCTACGTTCAACCAAAAAAAATATTCTTGATTACCTTTTATCCCTTTTATTTGCGCAGGGCATTCAGCTATTAGATTAAAGGAGGGCCTAAGGCTTTCTTTTACATTGGTGAGGACTTTTTGTTGGTCTTGTTTGTCTTTGATGATACCGTTTTTTCCTAAAAGTCCCCGCGGTGCTTCGAACTGGGGTTTTATTAAGATTAAATAGTCTGCATTTTTAGTGGTCAGCTTCTGAATGGCGGGTAAGATTTTGGTAATACTGATAAAGGAGACGTCCATTACTACTAAAGAGATTTGATCAATATAACTAGCTATCATAGGCTGTTTTTTTACTGCTGACACAAGCTTTTCTCTTGAAAGGTATCTGGCATTTGTTCTTTCAAGTAATGTTACTTTGGGATTTTGCCTGATTTTATTATCAACTGTTCCATAGGCAACATCCACACCAAAGACATGCTTTATTCCTTTTTGCAGCAATACGTCAGTAAAGCCTCCGGTGGAGATGCCTATATCTAAGGCTATTCTATTATTAACATCTAAATCAAATGTTCGAAGGGCCCCAGCCAGTTTTTCTCCGCTTCTGCTGACATATTTTGTTGGTTCTTTGAGGATTCTGATTTGAGCGTTGGTTTGAACTTGATGGCCGCATTTGGTGGTTTTTAAGCCTTCAACCAGTACTGCTCCGGATATAATCAGATAACCAGCCTCTTTTTGAGATTTGGCTAAATTGAGATTGATTAGAAGCTGGTCTAGCCGGATTTTGTGTTTCATAATTAGTGGATCTTAGCTCTTATTGTGGGTGAAGACCATTTTTTCTCTTGGCTTAAAAAAAATTCTGATAGAGTTTCCGGAATAATCATCTAAGCTTTCTCTTATTTTTCTTTCTAGGAACCTTCTGTATTCTGCTGTAATAAGCTTGAGGTCATTAATAAAAAATATAAAAGTAGGCGGGCTGGTTTCAGGCTGAGTAACATAATAGATTTTAATGTTCCTTCCTCCTTTAGCGGGGAGGGGATTGTGCTTTATGGCAGCCTCTACAAACTTGTTTAGCTGGCTGGTGGGGATTCTTTTTTCGCTGCTGGCGATTACAGATGGTGCCAGATTGAATATTTTGCCTATGTTAGCTTTTTCTTTGGCGGAAATGAAAATAAAGGGATAATAATTCAGTACAGGCATTAATTCCCTGGCTATACGCATCAGATTTTTGCGCATAGCATTCGTTCTAGGCGTGAGGTCCCATTTGTTTAACAGAATAACCATGTTTTTATGGGCGTCTAAAACCATTTTGATGATTTTTTTGTCCTGGTCACACATATAATTATCAGGTTCTAAAAGGACGAGCACTAGATCAGATCTTTTTATTGCCCGACTGGACCTCACAATCGAATAATATTCAATATCATCTTTTATTCGAGCTTTTTTTCTTATCCCTGCGGTATCAATGAATATGTACTTATGGTCCTGGTAACGGAAAAAAAACTCCGTAGCATCTCTTGTGGTCCCGGCAGTGGGATCTACCAGCACCCTTTCTTCATTTAGCAGAGCATTTACCAGCGAAGATTTGCCGACGTTTGGCCGTCCTATTATGGATAGATTATAAGATTCCTTGAGTTCCGATTGTATTTCTTTTGTTGTAGTAATGTCTTTGGTGACTTCTACCAGTAAATCTTGGATCCCGGTTCCGTGGGCAGAAGAAATAGCCATTGGTTTACCCATCCCCAGTTTATAGAAGATGGCAATATCAATGTCTTTTTTGCCTGGATCTGCTTTGTTTACAGCCAGGATTACTTTTTCCTGATGGGGCCTGAGCCACTGGCTGATTATTTCATCCAAGGAAGATAAACCGGATTTGCATTCTGTGAGGAAAATTATTTTATTTGCTCTTTGGATGGCCTTTTGGATCAGGTTTTCAATTTTATTTTGAAGGTAGAACTCCGGATTTTTTTCCAGAAAGAGGCCCCCGCTGTCTGTGATGATAAATTCACGGCCTTCCCAGCTAGCCAGATATGAAGCCAGGTCCCTGGTAACACCGGGTGTATCGTATGTGATAGCACTTGTCCGGCCCACAATGCGGTTTAAAAGTGTAGACTTACCAACATTTGGTCGGCCTAGTATTAATATTTCTGGTATTTTCTTTAACATTACAGTAGATTTATAGCAGTAAGTGAGCCAAAATACTAGTGAATAGAACTTATTAATGGAATTAAATAAAATTTGTTTTATGGGTTCAACGGGCTTTGCTTTAGAATCATGCAAAGCGTTGCATAATAGCCTTCATTCAGGAATAAGTATGGTATTTACCAAGCCGGATGCGCCAAAAGGCCGGGGACAGAAGCTGGTTCCTACGCCCTTAAAAGAATGGGCTTTGGAGAACAGTATTCCTGTCATTGAACCAAGGAACAAAGAAGAAGTCCAAAAAGAAGTATTTAATATCAATCCGGACCTTATAGTAATTATTGCCTATGGGATGATTTTGCCGAAGGCAATTACGGATAATTACTTCTGCATAAATGCCCATGCTTCGCTTTTACCAAAATTCCGGGGTCCGTCACCTGTCCAGAGCGTACTTTTAGCAGGCGAGAAAATAACCGGTATTACAATTATGAAGGTTAACGAAAAAATGGACCAAGGGCCAATACTTTTACAAGAAAAAATTGAGATAGAAGATACTGATGATTATTTGTCTTTATCTGAAAAACTATCCGGGCTTTCGGCAGAGTTATTGCCCAAGTATATCAATACAAAGTTAAGGTCTGATAGAATTGCCCCTGTTTCCCAAGATCATTCCGAAGCTACATACTGTAGAAAGATAACAAAAGAAGATTTATTTTTGGATTTATCATTAGACCCTGAGGCTATCGTAAATAAGGTGCGCGCGTTTTCTCCTTTTCCAGGAGCGTATACGATGAAAGACGGAAAACGGGTAAAGATATTAGAAGCAGAAGTAAAAGATAATATTCTAAGCATTAAGAAAGTTAAGCCCGAGGGTAAAGGGCTTATGGATTATAATGATTATCTGCTAGCCCATCCGAGTCTGATCTAGAAAAGTCCAAATCCCGAAATTATTTTCTAGAAAAAAATATCTAAAAATCCCTTAATAAGCATAATCGGAAATTCAATTAATAGCTGAAAAATATTCTTGTCTTCTTTCTTTGCCGGATTTTCCACCGGCTGATCATCGGAGGGGAGACTGAAACCTAGATTCTGGTACAATTTTATTACATCTATGCGGCCATGGCCTGTAAAAATATCTTTGCCCTCTGGAGGAAGGTCTGAAATAGAACTTTGAAGAACATTGTTTATCTCAACAAAACTGAAACCCGGGTTTTCTGCAACAATTTTTGCAGTAATACCAGAAATAATAGCTGCTGCCTGTGATGTGCCTGACTTGCTGCCATACTGATTATGCGGAAGCAAGCTGAAAATATTATTACCGTAAGCTGCATAATCTACATGCTCACCAAAACTGGAAAAATTAGACCTCTGCCCTCCCAGGTCAATGGCGGCAATTCCCAATACATTATTAAACGCAGCAGGATACTCCTTCATACTACTGCCCAGATTTCCAACGGCAGCTATGACCAGGACATTATTATTGACCGCATATTCTATAGCCTCTTCCAATACTTGGTTATATTTATAGTAGCCCCAGCTGCAATTAATGATCCTGGCCCCCATATCAACAGCGTAACGTATAGCAGCTGCCGCATCCAGCTGAGTTCCTTTACCAGTAGCGTCCAGGAAACGGATGTTCAGGACTTTGATTTTCTGGTTTATCCCGGCTATTCCCATGTTATTATCAATCCCTGCCGCAATTATGCCTGCAATATGGGTGCCATGCCCATTAATGTCCTGGGGATTATGATCATCTTGGTTCAAATAATAATTAGCAAAATTGTAACCGGCAGCATCATCTACATAACCGTTATTATCATCGTCCAGGCCGTTTAGTACCTCATTTTCATTATGATAAATGTTCTGGACAATATCAGGGTGAAGCATATCGATCCCCGAATCAATAACAGCAACTATAACAGCTTGTTTCTCGGGAAGTTTGATAAGCTCTTTAAGGTCTGTCTGGTGAAGATAGGATTGTTCAATGTATTTTGGATCATTTGGAAATGCATTAGCGTATACATAATAATTCGGTTCTGCATATTCAATCCATTCTTCAGCCGCAAATTCCTCAGCTTTTTTCTTGATATCTTTTTGCATATCAAAACTAACTAAATAATGAGGAGCCTGGGTCTGGCCAGCTGAAAATTTTTTGCGTGGCAAAGATACAGGCTTAATGAATTTGGCCTTTTTTTTGGTGCTAAAATCACGGATCTTAGCTTGGGATGTAGTCTTATACCTGAACTTGGTATTATGTTTGGCTTTGACAATTAAAATCCCAGGGGCATAGTCTCTTCTCTCGCCCGCATATTCTTTGGTACAAACAATACTTAGGAACAATATACAAATAATTATTCTTAACATGATTTTATCTCTTTCCATTTCATATGTTTAATAGGAGCCCCCAAATCTTCTTCGCCGCCTCTAAAACAGACAACTCATCAGTATCAATCACATAATCAGCCGCTTTTTGATAATAATCCTGACGTTCGGACAGCAGCTTACTGATCTTTCCGATAGGATCCTCTACATCTAATAACGGCCTGTGTTTGCTCTTGTTGGTCCTTTCAAAAATATTCTCAGGAGAAGCAGTAAGAAGAAAGGTTTTTCCCGCTTGTTTCAGTAAGGACCTGTTCTCTTCCTTTATAACAATCCCACCTCCGGTAGAAATAACAGAATCTTGGGAATTTATAAGCTGGCGGCAAACCTTGGTCTCCAGGCTTCGGAAAAAAGGTTCGCCTTTTTGCTTGAATATCTGACTTATAGGCATATTCTGGCCAGCCTCTATAAGGTTGTCTGTATCAACAAGTTGATAACCGGATATTTTTACCAGAGCTTTGGCCACACTGGTTTTTCCGGTGCCCATAAAACCAATGATAATTATATTATTCGACTGTGACACTTTTAGCTAGATTTCTTGGCTGGTCTACATCACAGTCAAGCAAAATAGCAATATAATATGCTAAGAGCTGAAGCGGGATAACAGTTAAAACAGGGCTTAAATCCTCGTTTACCTCAGGAATATATATAATATCATCTGCAAATTTGGTTATTTCCTTATCGCCCTCAGTAGCAATAATGATAGTTTTACCCTTACGGGCCTTAACCTCCTGGATATTATTGACCATCTTGTCATAAGTAGGGGATTTAGGAGCAATACAAACTACCGGAAGCTTATCATCAATTAGAGCAATCGGCCCATGCTTCATCTCTCCGGCGGGATAACCAGTGGCATGAATGTAAGAAATTTCCTTTAATTTTAAAGCGCCCTCTAATGCTGTAGGATAATTAATTCCCCTTCCTAAAAATAAAAATTCCCTGTTCTTATAGTATTTTTTAGCTATATTCTGAATTTTATCTGCCTGGGTGAGTATTTTTTCAATGTGCTCAGGGATACGCTTTAATTCTTGGATCATTTCAGCGACCTGCTCCTCGGAAAGTGTCCACCTCAACTGTCCCAGATAAATAGTAAACAGATATAACGTAATCAACTGCCCTATATAGTTCTTTGTCGAAGCTACCCCTATCTCCTGGCCGGCATGCGTATAGACTACAGCATCTGATTCCCGGTCCATGGTACTGTTCTTGGCATTAACAAATGATACGATCCTAAAAAACTTGCTCTTGGCCTCCCTTATCCCAGCTAATGTATCTGCTGTTTCTCCGGATTGGGAAAGGGCAATTACAATCTCATTTCCAGCTGAGATCATCTGCCGGTAACGGAACTCTGAAGAGATATCTACTTCTGTCAAAATCCTGGTATGTTTCTCTAATAAATACTTGCCGACAGTACCGGCATGCCAAGAAGTCCCGCAAGCTTGAATGATAAACCGGCTGGCCCTAGCCAGATCCTGGTTCTCGAGCTTCAGGTGTTTAAGCTGGATTTTTTTCCCGCCCTGGAGATATTTAGAAAGTATCTGCCTGGCTACTGAAGACTGTTCAAATATCTCTTTTAACATAAAATGCGGGTAGCCTTGTTTTTCCGCAGCAGTGGGGTCCCAACTGACTGTTTCTATTTTTTTATTCAACCAAACACCGTTTACCCTTTTAACAGAAACCTTATCTCTCTCAATTACTCCGATTTCATTATCATCGAGATAAATTACATCTTTTGTGTGATGGATTATGGAATTAATATCAGAAGAAATAAAGTTTTCATCTTTTCCAACTCCAATGATCAAAGGGCTGCCTTTCCGGCATACAATAATCTTATCAGGCTCTACTTCAGCAATAACAGCAAATGCATAAGAACCCTCCAGCTCAATAACAGCTTTTTCCACTGCTTCGGCAAGGTTATCTTGATAATAACGCTCAATAAGATGGACAATAACTTCAGAGTCTGTCTGGGACCTAAAGATGTGGCCTTCTCTTATAAGTTTGCTTTTAAGGACGCTGTAGTTCTCTATAATTCCGTTATGGACTAGTGCCATTTTTTTGTTCTGGCTGATATGGGGATGGGCATTGACCTCAATTGGCTCGCCGTGAGTTGCCCATCTGGTATGGCCGATACCGACATCGCCGGTAATGGCCAGGTTCTTAAGCATATCTTCCAGTTCATGCAGCTTACCAGCCTTACGCCAGAAGCTTAGCTCTCCCTCGCTGAGAGTAGCAATGCCTGCAGAATCGTATCCCCGGTAACTTAGTCTTTCCAGCCCTACCATAAGAACTGTTTCAATATCCCTGGGGCCAACATAACCAACGATTCCGCACATATTTTTCCTCCGAATCCTATTTTTACGGGGCTTTTTTTAGCTGGCAATACTCTATCATAAGCTTAACGGATAGTAAAATTGCTTCAAAAATTCTAAACTGGCCTACTTATCTGTTGTTGGAAAAAAAACATATTTTCAGAAGCAATTGAGAAATAGTTATTGCATTTGTAAATGCTAAAAACCGTCTTTCTGTCCAGATCTTCTTTAAGCAGCATTTATCTGCCTTTGCTGACAATAGTTGTTTCATTATT
>JBHPDY010000054.1:0-11431 GCA_042577605.1 Candidatus Margulisiibacteriota bacterium | reverse complement strand
CGGCTAAAAGTGATAGCTTGCCGGTAACTCAAAACTTGGCCATATGGTTAGATGGATCAGAACCGCATGGTGTATCAACATCAGTGAGCTTATCTGATGATGATTCATTGATGACCTGGCTGGATTATAGCGGGAATAGCAGACATTTAAGGCAAAATGATACTACAAAAAAGCCTACTTTTAATACGAATGTATTAAACAGTAAATCAGTATTAAGGTTTGATGGGATAGATGATTATCTACGTATAGAAGATCAGGATATCGCGGATTATTTAGAGAGTGGAAGGAATGTAACTATTTTTACGGTTTTTAAGATGGTGGAAAGCTGTGATGGTTCTCTGTTTAGGCTGAGTTATGGTGCCTCAGAGCAGGTATTAATTCATCCAGCTGGCACTGGAGGGGTTACAGTTTTGGATCTTGCTACCGAGAGTACAGCTAGGTTGAGTTTTACTACGCCAACAGGTGTAGTGGGTACTTCCCAGTTATGGTCTTGTCTGAGGAATGAAGGATTAATACAGGCGTATAATAAAAGTACTCTAATGGCTGAGAGAACTGATGCTTCAAGTACGGCAAGTTGGAGCAGTCCTTTTAGTGTTGGATTAAATTATTATGGAGATGTAGCAGAGCTTATCATCTACAAGGGTGTATTGAGCGCTAGTCAGATTTTAGAGGTAGAGGAGTATTTATCAAATAAATGGGGTATGGCCGTAAATACCTTAGTTTGGGATGGAGATGCCCCGGAAGATGAGACTGTATCAGCAGGAGATAATTGGGATACAGGGGGTAAACCGGGAAGTGATTGTAAGGTCATATTTAATAGTACATCTGATTGGATAGACTGGGACAGCTCAGCAACAGTGACGATAAATGCCATAGAATTAAGCGGGAGTTATACAGGATCATTATTTATAATGCATGATTTATATGTCTCAACAAATATAACAGTGAATGCCGGGGCCTTAGTAATAGATGGAGGAGCATTAACAGTAGCTACGATAAATAGTACGGGCGGAGGTTCACTTAAAATAGATACAGGCGCATTAAAGGTAAGAAAGGTAGAGCTGGATTTGGAAAATGCCGGAGGGATATTAGAGCCAGGTTTATCAGCAGGGATAACGCAGATCAGCGGGAATTATACGCAAGGGCCGACAGCAACTTTGAATATGGAGCTAGGAGGAACAAGTCAGAGTGATCCGGTGGAATATGATCAACTTCATGTTTCAGGGAACATAATTTTGGATGGTGCATTGCAGGTGGTTTTGATAGATAGTTTTGTACCTACCTTAAATGATACTTTTGATCTAATGGATTGGGATGGAATCATAACCGGGAATTTTAGCATGATAAAATTACCTACTTTAAATTCTGGTTTAGCCTGGGATTTGAATAGATTATATACAGATGGAAAGATTAGCGTGATTAGTTTGCCAGGTTCCGTATCAGGAGCAGTTTTATGGTTATCCTCAGCAGATAGAGGTAGTTTAAGCGTAAGTGGGAATAATAAAGTCAGAACATGGATAGATAAGAGCGGTTCAGATAGAAGTGTTACACAGACCAATGAAACCTATAAACCAGAGTTTATTACGAATTTATTGAATGGTAAGCCTATGTTGAGGTTTGATGGATCGGATGATAGGTTGTCAGATACGAATTTGCCATTGATTCCTACGGATAATTCCGTAGCAATTTTTGTGGTGTTTATTTTAAAGGGTAATCCCACTAGTCAAGGTGCAATTTTTGCCCAATATCCTGATTCAAATGATGCAACCAATCACTATATTATGGTAGATAACTATGATGGAGAAGATCCTGATATACATATATTTGTATATGATCAGTGGCCGCCAGGAGGAGGATATTTGGTCTCAGGTACAGATACAATCGGAAAAGAGCATGCCTATTTAGTATCGACTATATTGGATGGTTCTGACAGGAATTTGCATATTAATGGTGTACTTATGGCAAGTGATAGTTCATCAATTGAGACATATGGTGGAGCTACGCCAACCCGTTTTGATATAGGGCGTGGAGCAGCTGTGACTAATTGTCTTAATGGTGATATAGCAGAGCTGATAATTTATGATAGTGATTTAAGTAATTCGGAAAGAGAACAGGTAGAAAAGTATTTAATGGAAAAATGGTCTCAGCAATTAACGTGGGATAATGGAGCTGGAGATGGGAAGGTATCAAGCGCTAGTAATTGGGATGCGGATATAACTCCGAATGCAATGAGCACTTTAGTATTTGATACTGGAAGTGTTGCTATAGATTGGGATAGTGCAGCTACGGATAGGATATATAAGATAGAAGTTACCGGAAACTATACAGGCACTTTATTTTTAAGAAATGATCTGGAAATAATTGCTACCTTGAATATCCAAAAAAGTGTAGTAGACCAGACAACCGGAAATGTAACAGTAAATGCCATAATAGTGGGTAGTAATGGAGCATATGAAAACAAATCGAGCGGAGATCTGGTAATCGGGAGTGGGGGAGTAGCCAATGAAGGAAGCATTGTATTGGACAGCGGAGGCATAGGCTGGGGAGATGCAGATAGTATCCATATCCAGTCAAAGAATGCACCGACCAAGGTATCCTGGATAGGCAGCGGTACGTTTACAGTGCAGGATTGCACCGTTAATGACCAGGGAGTAGCAGGAGGAGCAACCATAAAATGTGTAAGCAGTACGGATGGCGGAGATAATGACAGTAACTGGGAATTTTCATCCGCAGGAGCGCCAAAGAGCAAAGTTGGAGTAGGATCACCTTTAATTTTTTAACAATTAAATGGGGCAAAAGCCCCCTTTAATTGTTAAAGAAACACAAGATATCCACGTTTAGTTTGAACCTGAAATGGGAATAAATAAAATAGGGAGTATATACTCTAGGCGATGTGGTATGTCTATTTTTGATAAACGCCTGCCAAATGAGTGTTAAGCAGCATAAAACGATAAGGCAATTATGATGTATAACAAAATCAAAATTATGTTGATGATCATTATAATTTCTACAATAGTTGTAGTAACAGGACAAGTTTTATTTGCTGCAGATGTAGTTGACCAGCAATGTGTGTTTACTGTGGAGTATGGTTTGGGTGCTGACTATATGTATCAGACTTTTACTGCAGGTCTGACTAGAAATTTAACTGCCATAGCTTATCTCTTAGTAAACTCCCAGGTATGGAATTATAGAATGTCACTATATGCAGGTGATGCCACAGGAGGGGGAGGCACTCCTCTTGCAACAAAAGATTTTCAATCAATTTGGAATGCTAATGGTACCATAGTAACATTTGATACTCCGGTGGCGATAACTTCAGGATTGACTTATACATTTAAAATAGAAAAATTAGATGCATTTCCTATTTATGCGGCAGCTTGTAATAACTTGTACGCTAGTGGGTATGCATCTGTGCCTGGGTATGGCACTGGTTATGATTTGTGGTTTAAAACTTATGTTGAGCCTCCTGATGCAGACGGGGACGGAGAACCGGATGCTACAGATGCTTTTCCATATGATGCCAGGCTGCAGAGCGTGCCGGCAAAAAGTGTGAATAATCTACCTGTGGCCAGCGATTTGTTAGTTTGGCTGGATGGATCTGAGCCTCATGGGACATTGTCATCCAATTTAGCAAATAACGAGGAATTAAAAACCTGGATAGATTTTAGCGGTAATGACAAACATGCTATCCAAAATGGCGCTAGTACAGCTAAACCGGCATATAAGACAAATATCATAAATAGTAAATCAGTTGTATATTTTTATAATGATGAACTAATGTTGATAAATCCGGTGGCAGATTATACTAGCCATACATTATTTGTTGTAACTACCTTTCCCAAAGGTGCTTTGGGAGCAAGTGGATCTTGGAATACATTAACTAGAGGTAATGGCGCTGATCATCAGATTATCATTGATGTAGATGCAGGAGGTGCTCCTTTAGGTACTTATGTGAACTCTCAAGGGGGCTGGCATGATTCAGGAGTGGATACCAGTGGATATAGCGGGACAAAGTTAATTACAGCGGTTGGGAATGGATCTGATAACACTAAATACTATATAGATGGGCAATATGCAGGATCTATAGCATATACATCAGTATCGGATATATATTGTATCGGTAACTATCAGGGAGGAGATCAGCCATGGGGCTATATAGCAGAATTAATAGTATATAACAGAGCATTATCCAGATCGGAAATAGAAGATGTATCGCTGTATTTAGCTGAGAAATGGGATATGGATAGTGATGGAGCAACGGCAGCCGACGTTTTTCCATTTGATCCGGCATTGACTACCATGCCGTCAAAGAATGATACCGCGCCTGTTACCAGTGGTTTAGTGTTATGGTTGGATGGCTCAGAACCACATGGAGTATCTACATCGGTTTTATCAGATAATGAAGCACTGCAGACTTGGGTGGATTTTAGTGGTCAGGGCAACCATTTTTTTCAAAATTACGATCCTAATCAGCCTACATTTCAGGAAGATGATCAGAATAGTAATGCGGTCATAAATTTCAATGGATCATCTCAATATTTTGAGTCTTTATTTGACGATATTTCCAGTTTGAATCCATCTAATCTGACAGTGCTTGCGGTAAGCAGGGTAACAGGCGGAACAGGATTATATCGCAGTCCGATAACTTCTCGTGATAATAGTCCGAATAGTGGATATATGTTATATGCTTCCGATGGAAATATCTGGGAATTTTGGACAGGAGATGGCAGTGGCTTGAATGATACGGGTAGTGAGCCTGTTGAAATAGGAGAAACAATATCAATTATGGGGATGACGCAAGGGGGAGGATCAATCTTTACAAATAATGTTCAGAAGACATCTACGGGATTTTCTTTTACTCCGAATAGTGAGTTTCCGGCAAGAGTAGGTGCAGGGATGACGGAATCAACACCTGGATATCATTTTTACGGGGATATTATGGAGGTAATGGTATTTAATAAAGCTCTACTTAGTTTGGATAGAAATGCGATACACGATTATTTGGTAAATAAATGGAATATAGACACAGACGCTGATGGAGTACCTGATAATAAAGATCACTATCCTTCAAGTGCAACTCAAGTAATAGATATACCTACAGCGCTGAATATGAGCGGATTGCAGCTTTGGTTGGATGCGAGTGCAGAGAAAAGTGGTAGAGCAATATTAGAGAAGAATAGTAGTGACCAGGTATCTATGTGGTATGACCTGTCTGGCCAGCAACACCATGTAAGCCAGAGCACAACAGCAAAACAACCGGTATATAATAGTAATCCCATAAATGATTTAGCTACCCTAACATTTAATGGAACTTCAACATTGATGAGTAGAAGCCATTTTCTATTGGATTTAGGAGCTTCAACGATATTTGTGGTTTTAAAAGCGCCTGCCCAGACGGATAAACGATTTATAGCGGAGACAAAAATTGTAGGTACTTCAGTAACCTTTTTAGGTTATGGATCAGGCACAACAGGTTCGACAGATAAATTTAGACAATATCTTAGAAACGATGCTGGATCGCCTTTAGTAAATACAATAGGATCCAAAGTACTATTTGATGATAAAGCGCGTATTTTGTCATATACAGATTCCGGATCAAATATTAATAGTTTTGTGAATATAGAGGCAGATATAACCAGTTTAGCTTATACAAGATCAGGAACAATAGCTCCGGATTTATTTACAGTGGGAGGAGCTACATATGAAGCTGGAGATATATCGCTTTTGGATGGGGATATAGCAGAAATTATCATCTATGATTCGGTTTTAAACGCTACTCAAAGGGAACAAGTGGAAGATTATCTTATTGAGAAATGGGACCTGGATTTGGATTTCGATGGCGTTCCTCATGATAAAGATAATTATCCTACAGATGATACCAAGGTTATGGATTTGCCGAGTGAATTGGATATAGGTAACTTGAAGTTTTGGTTAGATGTCAGCGCAACTAAAAACGGAACTTTGTTGATAGAAAAGGACGCAAGTAATAATGTATCTACTTGGTACGATTTGTCTGGAAATCAGCTGCACGTAAGCCAAAGCGTAGCTGGTTACAAACCAATATATGCTGATAATAGTATTAATTTTGATGGTATTGATGATCGTTTGGAACAAACATCAATATCATATGGTTTGATAAATCAGTACGCGACAATTTTTGTGGTATGTAATCCAGCATCAAATAGAGGAATAATTCTTGATCAAAGCTTTGGTCATGGAGGCTATGAAAGAGGCTGGAACCTTCATAGGGGAGATGATGACTATGCAACTATCCCTGCGAATAGTGTGGTTTGGAATTCACATGATTCAACTACAGCTGTAAACGCGAACCATGCTATGTATGCATGGTCAGCTCAAGATACTTCTCCAATAAATACAATTCAAGTAATTAAAGTTGTGAAGAATGGGGCTGTGTTAGATATGGCGGTTAATAATGCGGATATTCCTATGGTAGATGACACTGTTTATGCGTCAACTATAGATTATGTTTCCGGATATACATTAAATGTGGGGCGAAAAGTATTTGGGCCTGATTATCTGGGATGGATGCCGTATCAAGGAGAAATACAGGAAATCATTTTGTTTGATAAGTTGGTGAGTGCGACAGAGCAGAGAGATATAGAAGAATATTTAGCCAAGAAATGGGATTTGGATGAAGATGGAGTAAGAGGGCGCGATGTTTTTCCATTTGATGAAAAGTTAAAGGAAGTACCACCAAAAAGTGATAACTTACCAGTAACTCAAAACTTGGCTATATGGTTAGATGGATCAGAACCACATGGTGTATCAACATCAGTAAACTTATCTGATAATGATACTCTAATGACCTGGGTGGATTATAGTGGGAACAGTAGGCATGTAGATCAGAAGGGTAGCACCCAAAGGCCTATTTATAATACTAGTGCGTTAAATGGAAAATCTGTTTTAAGGTTTGATGGTACAGATGATTATTTAGTTATACCTGATCAGGATATAACGGATTATATGGAGGGTGGGGTAACAGTATCGGTTTTCACAGTATTCAAACAGACTGCAGCAGCAGATACGTTTGTTTTTTGTTGGCAATATAGTAGTGCAAGTAATCGTTTGGGAACACATCTGGGCCATTCTAATGGAAATAGTTATTTTGATATAGGAAACGATTCAACCGCAAGAGTATCTTTTCCGACCCCAAGTGGTTTTCTAGGTCAGTATCAAATGGCGACATTTTTACGTAAAGAAGTAGCTGATGTAGAAATATATAATAAGAGCAGCTTAATGGGCAGTAGATCAGATGCTAGTGGAAGTGCTAGTGGGACTGATGGATTTTATATAGGTAGTTACTATGGTACGGGTTATTATTTTAACGGAGATTTGGCAGAGTTAATAATTTATAAAGAAGCGTTGAGCGAAAGCGAAATAGCAGAGGTAGAAACATATTTATCAAATAAATGGAATATAGCTATAAATGAATTAGTATGGGATGGAGATGCACCGGAAAATGAAACTGTTTCAGCTGGAGACAACTGGGATACAGGCGGTCAACCAGGAAGTGATTGTAATGTCATAATAAATAGTACTTCTGATTGGATAGACTGGGACAGTTCAGCCGCAACAACAGTAAATTCCATAGAATTAAGTGGAAGTTTTACAGGAGCACTATTTGTATTAGATGAATTGTATGTATCAACAAATATAACAGTGAATGCAGGATCCTTGGTGGTAGACGGAGGTACACTAACCGTACCTACTATTAATAGCACAGGTGGTGGCACACTTCAGATAGATACAGGCACCTTAAAGGTTAGAAAGGTAGAGCTGGATTTGGAAAATACTGGTGGAATATTAGCTCCTGGTTTATCAGCGGGAATAACGCAAATTAGCGGTAACTATACCCAAGGGCCAACAGCAACTTTAAATATGGAGTTGGGAGGAACCAGCCAGAACGATCCTGTGGAATATGATCAACTTCATGTTTCCGGGAATATTGATCTGGATGGTACCTTAGAGATTGTTTTAATAGATAGTTTTGTACCTACTTTAAACGATAGTTTTGATCTGATGGATTGGGATGGCACTATTACCAATAATTTCAATGCGATTTTATTGCCGACTTTAAATAGTGGTTTGGGTTGGGATTTAAGTGATCTGTATGATAATGGGATTATCAAGGTTATTAGATCGCCTGGGGGATTAAGTGGTTTAGCGTTATGGGTGGCAGCAGATGATAGGGGAGCTGTATCAGTTACTGATAATAATAAAGTGAGGAATATGATAGATAAAAGTGGTAGTGGTGTTAATATGTTTCAAGATACATCTTCATATAGACCCCTATATCAGTTAAATAGTCAAAATAATAAAGCAGCATTAAGATTTGATGCTGTAGATGATAATTTAATAGGGGGTGCTAATTATATTTATAGTGATTCAGACGGTTTGTGTATTTTCGCAGTACATAAAAGTGATCCTGAAAAATCCGGAACTTCTTATGTATATGATTTTGGATCAAGAGCAGGACAAGGCTACGGATTTAAGTTTTGTACTACTCTTATCGATGCATATACTCCAACTGATTTTGGTGGTGGACTTAGTAGTGATGCCACTACATCTTATTCTTCAGATAAATTTTACGTAACGGCGTTTAATATCAAATTCAATGATATTCAAAAATTCTATGTTAATCAGGAAGAAAAACTTTCGGTTAGTATTCCCGGATTAAATCAAATTACCGCTGCTGAACTTTATGAAGCACCCACCAGACAGTTTAACCAAGGTCCTGTATGTATTGGAAGCCAGTCTAAAGAAGCAAATGACTCAGCTAGATTTTTTGATGGTGAAATAGCAGAGGTAATAGTATTTACAAGAGCATTAACAAAGGCAGAAAAAGAAACAATCGAAGAATATCTGGCAAGTAAATGGGATGTAGATGATGATACAGCAGATACAGAGGATGTGTTCCCATTTGATCCGAAGTTACAAGAGGTGCCAGCTAAAAGTGATAGTTTACCGGTTACAGAAAATCTAGCTTTATGGCTGGATGGTTTTGAGCCGCATGGAGTGTCAACAAATACCACGCTTACTAATAATGAAACTATACAAAGCTGGGTGGATTTTAGTGGGAATGGCTACCATTTTGATCAAGAAACAACAGCAAAGCAGCCAACATACATCAGTAATGCTCAGAATGGCAAATCCATTTTAAGGTTCAATGCTAGCCAATATTTGTTAAATAGTTTACCAGTAGATGCCCAAACTGTTTTAGCAGTTGTATATTTAAATGAAACAGGCAACTCTCATAGAACATTTTTAGGGTGTAGGAGTGATTATGGGACAACCGTGGATTCATATTATTATAAAGCTAACGATACAGCAGGAAGAATCTTATCAATGATGAAATATAGTACAACCCATGCAGAGCCTGTTACAACAAAAATATCTAATGAGTATTATCTTTATACAGCTATTCTTGATACTGCAACAAGAACAAATGAATTATATGTTAATGAAAGTTTAGCAGATACAGCAGTTGGTTCGGGGACAAAACTTTCAATAGATGGTCCTACTGTAGTTGGTGCAGGTTATTATAATGATGGCATTGTAGATATTATGCTGGGAGATATAGCAGAATTAATAGTGTATAACCGTAAAATAAATAGTAGTGAGAGAGAAGAACTTGAAAATTATCTTGAAGAAAAATGGAATCTTGATGTTGATAGGGATGGGGTACCATATGATAAAGATGTTTATCCTACTGATGATGCTAAAGTAATAGATTTACCGAGTGAGTTGGGCATAGGTAATTTAAAGTTATGGTTAGATGCCAGTGCAGCCAAAAGCGGAACACCGATAATGGAAAAAGATGCAACAGAAAATGTATCAAAATGGTATGATTTATCAGGAAATAAATATCATATAAGCCAGGATACAGCGAACAGGCGACCTACGTATAACGCAGGTTATCAGAACAGCAAGCCGGTTATTGGTTTTGACGGTAGTGGCAGTCATCCAGATTATTTATTTTATAGCGGTACTCTTTTAAGTACAGGTAGTACGCTACATACCATCATTGCAGTTGCAGCACTAGATGTTTTTAGTGGAGCGCAACAGCCCTTTTTTGGCCAATATGCTTCTGTAGGTGATACCAATCATTATTTACATATAAACGGGACATCAACTACAAATGCAATGATTATTTATGACGAATATCCTCCTGGGGGTGGATATTTAACATCACCTACTGGATTAATGGATACTAATACTTTTTATATATTTACAGCATTGGTAAATAGCGGCGCCTCAACCAAGAGGAGTATTTATTTGAATAATATTTACAGGGCAGGAGATGGAAGTTTGGAGTCATATAGTGGAGGTAGTATAGTGGCCACAGCAGTAGGAGCTAGGTATGGTCAACCAGGATCCCATCGTTTGAATGGTAATATTGCGGAATTGATAGTATTTGATGACGCTATAACAGATGCGGAAAGACAGGATATAGAGGAATACTTAGCTGAGAAATGGGATATTGACTACGATAACAGTGGGGATACGGATGTATTTCCGTTTGATCCTAAGTTGGAGAAAGTTCCGGCTAAAAGTGATAGCTTGCCGGTAACTCAAAACTTGGCCATATGGTTAGATGGCTCAGAACCGCATGGTGTATCAACATCAGTAAACTTATCTGATAATGATCCTCTAATGACCTGGGTGGATTATAGTGGGAACAGTAGGCATGTAGATCAGAAGGGTAGCACCAAAAGGCCTATTTATAATACTAGTGCGTTAAATGGAAAATCTGTTTTAAGGTTTGATGGTATAGATGATTATTTAGTTATACCTGATCAGGATATAACGGATTATATGGAGGGTGGGGTAACAGTATCGATTTTTACAGTATTTAAACAGAATTCAGCAGCGAATGTTACGTTGTTTAATTGGGAATATAACGGAATTACTAATCGTTTGGGAACACATCTGGCATATGCTAATGGAATAAGTTATTTTGATATGGGTAGTGCCTCAACTGCCAGGTTAGCGTTTACTACGCCCAGCAACTTTACAGGTCAATATCAAATAGCGACATTTTTACGTAAAGAAGTAGCTGATATAGAAATTTATAATAGGAGTAGTTTAATAGGTAGTAAATCAGATGCCACTGGTAGTGCTAGCGGGACTGCAGGATTTTATATCGGCAGTGGATATGATGTTGGTTATAATTTTCCCGGGGATTTGGCAGAGTTAATAATTTATAAAGAGGCACTGACTGGCAGTGAAATATTACAGGTAGAAACATATTTATCGAATAAATGGGGAATAACCATAAATAAACTAGTCTGGGATAGCCAGGGAGGGGATGATAATACTTCAACAGGAGAAAACTGGGATACTGGGGGTCAGCCGGATAGTGATTGTACGGTAATAGTAAATTCAACGGCAGATAATATATCTTGGGATA
>JBHPDY010000053.1:0-11436 GCA_042577605.1 Candidatus Margulisiibacteriota bacterium | reverse complement strand
CTTATTAACAATTTATATAAATCAATTTTGGTCTTCCATGCATGGTAAAACAAGAAAAAAAGATTTATATAAAGAAATTAAAGATAAAATTCGTAACGTAACTGATGCTTTAAATTTCACAAAAGACCTTTCAGATAATTCTAATTTATATAATGCAATATTAAATTATGGAAATGAATACTGGGTTACTTTTACTCATAAGATTAGGGATAATATAAAAGTGATAAATATGCTTAATCTCTCACAACCAAGGCCTTTATTAATCGCGATATTGCGAAAATTTTCTAATAAAGAAATTGTAAAAAGCATCAAGCTGATTCTTGATTGGTCAATAAGATTCATCGTCACAGGAAAATTGGGTGGTGGCGCAATAGAAAATGGATATAGCCAGCTTGCTAAATTAGTTTCTGATGAAAAAATTATAAATGCTGTCCAATTAAAAAAAGAATTAAAAATATCCCCAAATGATAAAGATTTTTTTAGGGCATTTGAAACTTTAACTATTAGCAAGGCTGCTTTTGCTCGATATTTACTATTTACAATAGAGAGTGAAATTAATTCTGATCTTGGTGAATTAGTTCCTAACAATGATCCTCAAAGTGTAAATCTTGAGCATATTCTACCTCAAACTTTTTCAGAAGAATGGAAACTTTTATATTCAGAAGAAGATCATCAGTATTTGCACAAAAGATTAGGAAATATGACTTTGTTAGTGGCTGAAGATAATAACAAAATCAATCATTCAGGTTTTGATGCTAAAAAGAAAGTTTTTGAAAAATCCAAGCTACTAATCACTAGTCAATTGAAAAAGTGTAAACAATGGGATACTAAAGCTATTAATGATCGGCAGACAGAATTTGCTTTAAAGGCACTTAAAATATGGGACACAAAAATATGACACCTTATTTATCAAGCATTGAATTAATTTTGTTTTAAAATAGGATAACTACTAATATGCTCAAGTTTATAGATTTGTTTTGTGGTATAGGCGGATTTAGATATGCCATAAAGAGAGCGTCTAATGAACTCGGATTGATTTCTAAATGTCTTTTTTCTTCAGATATTGATGTTGAATGCCAAAAAACTTACTTTAATAATTTTCTTGAGAAGCCTTTTGGGGATATATCTAAAATTGATGACAGAGACATCCCAGATCATGATATTTTATTAGCAGGATTTCCTTGCCAGCCATTCAGCATTATTGGTCAAGGACACGGATTTGACGACTCAAGAGGCACTTTGTTTTTTGAAATATCTAGAATTTTAGCTAAAAAAAAACCAAAAGCTTTCGTTCTTGAAAATGTAAAAAGGTTGGTTAGTCACAATAATGGACATACTATGAAAAATATAATTCAAACTCTAAAAAATGTAGGTTACCATGTTTCATATAAAGTATTAAATGCTTTAGATTTTGGATTGCCTCAAAAAAGAGAAAGAGTATTTATTGTAGGAGTCAATAAAGCTATTAAATATACTTGGCCTAAACCAAATATTAAAATGAAACCTCTTGAAGAAATTTTAGAAAAAGAAGTTGATAAAAAATATTATGTTTCAAAACATATTCGAGATAAAAGATTTAGCAAAAAGAAACCGACAAAAAACATTACTATATGGCATGAAAACAAATCTGGAAATATTTGTGCTTATCCCTATTCTTGCGCTTTAAGAGCAGGTGCATCATATAATTATTTATTGGTAAATGGCATTAGAAGATTAACTGATCGTGAAATGCTAAGGCTTCAAGGTTTTCCAGATAATTTCAAAATTGTTTCAAGTTATACTAATTTAAGAAAACAAGCAGGAAATAGTTTGCCTATACCTGTTGCTCAAGCAGTAATTAAAGAATTATTAGTTGCGTTAAATTGTGATTAAATGGTAATAAATAATTCTAAGCTAATTGGATGTTGTTTGAAAGGAAAAACATGGAATTAAACCCAAAGCTAAGAAATGTAGAAAAATATAAACCAGCTTACAGATTAAATGAATTTCCCAAAACTTTCCCTTTAGATTTAGGTATAGAGCTAATTTACCTTTTATCAACAAGAGGGACTCCTCGGTTAGAGGGCTCTGATTGGGAAGAAATGTTTGCTAGGCTTATTAAAGCTAGATGGAAACCTTCTAATGTTGGATTAGATGACATTGTTAAAGAGCAAACAGCTTGGGGAGCTAAAACTGTAAAAAACAAACGTCCATCAACTGTATCTAAGATAAGATTAATTTCTGGTAGAAATTCTCCTGTTTATTCATTTGGTGACAATGAAGTAAGTAATTGTGATCCGAATGAGTTAGGTAAGAAGGTTTTAAGTATTTGGAATGAGAGAGTAGCTTCAATTAGAAAATTGTACAAGCATGTTAGGACGGTTGTTTTAATTAAATCTGATAATCTTTTAGAAGCAGCCATCTTTGAGTTTGAAACAATAATTTATGTACAGAATAATTTTTGGTGGCAATGGAATGAACGTGGAAATTTAGAGGGATTCAACAAATCTAGAGATCAGCATTTATTTACATGGCAACCACATGGTTCTCAGTTTACTATTATAGAAACTGTTCCAGATAAACGATTAGCAATAAGAATAAAACAACCGCCCAAAATAGATCATAAATCAGTCTTGAAATCAATAAAATATGATGAATCTTGGGTGGAAATAATAAGTCAATGCTAGATTCTTTTACAAAGAAACAGAGCTAAAATATAATTAGAGTTGTAAAATCCATTAATAATGCATCGACTTGATAGAATTTTTATTAAAAAACTAAAACTGTAATAAAATAAATCGCTTTTACTTTTTCAAAATAAAATATGCGCCTTTTTATAAAAAATCTTCATATACAAAACAGTCAAATCATATATAATCAAAAAATGACTTGAGATACATATTTCTGGCAACAAATATTTATTAGAAGTTGTAGCCTCTTAATCTAAATTCACTATGAGGCCACAGGATTTTGATGAACACGGTTAATACTTGCCAAAAATCACATTGGTAAAACGGTAATTCAGTACTGCCTGGTGGTGGAGGCCGGCCGGTGCTAGAAATGATCCTAATAGATTACAAGTTTAAAAATATATCTTGGAAAACCGTAATCCAAGCCCAATTTTGGTGGGGGAAAATTGGGCGGTGCTAGTTTTGTGCTTTTGGTTAAACTGTTTGCTTCTTAAATTGTTAAAACATCTATCTCAATCGTTTATTTTCTTATTTTCAGTTACTTCGAACCAAATTTCTCTTTGCGATAAAGGTTAGCCGCCCTAAAATCACATAGGTATAACAGTAATCCAGCCCGGCCTAGTGCGGGAGGCCGGGCGGCTAGAGTTTTATCTATTGAAACACCTTATCTATTTAGTTTTTTACGTTTTGTTCAAAATACAGCTAAAAATATATTATCCGTAGAATTTGAGTATATAATTCAAATAGAAAAGATTGGACAGTTCAGGATGTTTATTTGGATGAATTGAAGCAGCTCTTATTCGCTAAAATATTTTCTAGCTATAACAATTTCTGTAATGGTACTAAACAGAAAGGATATTGTCCCTGCCATAATTCCACCGATTATTGAGTATTTTATAAAGGCATAAATTGTTATGATAAAGAGCAAAAAAGATATTACTCTAGTTGCATTAATTATTAACGCTAGTTTTCTTATTTCTTTTTCATTATTATTATCATTTTTCATATTACTATTTTATCACCTGCTCAATGTGCAGTTGAACTCCCATTTCTTCGCTGAGCCAAAGCTAAACATCAATGCGAACATTTTTTTCCAGCCTTGTTAGAGAAAACTAAAGGGAAAGCCGAAACGGTTTAGCGAACACCTATATTTTAAAAGGTATTTCAAAAGGTATATTTTTAAAGGATACAACTAGTCTTTCAGGATGATAATAAATTCTATTAATATTTTGTATTAGATACTCCCTTAATTTGCTTTTACTCATGCTTCCAAACTCTGTTTTAAACGTAATAAATGAGCGCTTTAGATAGCTTAAATTAATACAATCATCCTTTCTTTTATTAAGTTCAAGCTCCTGCTTAAATAGATTTCCCCTAATCTGTTTTTCTTCCAGTTCTATTTCATTTATTCTGGTACTTATTTTTTCTCTTTCAGCAGAGGTAAAGTTACCAGTAATTAAGGAATCAAAATACCTGTCTTTCTTGAGCTTGATTTCTTCGTAAGAACGGTTTAATTCCTGAATTTTTTGCTCTAGGACTTTCAATTCTTTTTCTATTACCTGATTATGTTTAAAAACACGGCTTTCAATGATTGAGAAATTAGCTTCTTCTGATAAGGAGAGCAATAAATTAAAAACTGTATCTTCTGCGACCTTAAAAGGCAGATACTTTACTGGACAAGAACTAGCTCCTTTTTCTGAGTGATTAGTGCTTGTACATCGATAGTAATAGTATCGTACCTTAGCCCTATTTAACGCATGGCTTGGTGTCATTGCATGTTTACAGTGTCCGCAAAATATCAATTTTTGAATAATTCCTTTAGTTTTTGACGTTATACTTAAGTTTTTATTCATTTTTAGCAATAATTGAGCTGTTTTGAACTGTTTTTCGGTAATTATTGGCGCATGAATGCCCTGAAACTCTTTGTTATTCCATTTTACTTTGCCTATATATATGGGATTTTTAAGCATCTCCCATATTCTTCTTTTATCCCATAAACTACCTTTCCTAGTTCTGTATCCGGTTTCATTTAGAAAGCGAGCAGTTTCAGTAGTAGATTTACTGCGACTGAACTCGTTAAACATCACCTCAACTATCTTTTTCTCTTTAGGATAAGGGACAAGTTCCTTATTAGCATTAATATATCCATACGCAGGCTTTCCACCATTGAACAGCCCTTGGCTGGCTCTGTGCCCCATAATATCTATCAATCTTTCTGATGTTTGCTCTCTCTCAAGCTGAGCAAAGACCAGAGCAACCCTGAGAGTCGCTTTTCCCATTGCCGAAGTAGTATCAAAGTTTTCCCGTAGTGAGATAAACTCAACATCTTTTTCCTGTAGTAACTTCATGAATTCTTCAAAGTCCAAAAGGGATCGGGAAAGCCTATCTAACTTCTTGACTACAACAGCACTAATTCTACCTTTAGAAACATCACCTAAAAGGCTTTGATACTCAGGTCTATTGGTATTACCGCCGGATCTGCCTTTTTCAATATATACTTTGTATATTTGAAATCCTCTGTACTCGCAGAATTTTTTAAGTTCTTTTTCCTGTTCTACAAGAGAATCGCCTTCTTTAGCTTGGCGCTCGGTTGATACTCGGATGTAGAGACCTACAACAAGTTTTTTATCAGTCATTGGGTTATCCTTTCGCTAAAACTCTGTCCAGCCCGCCACCCCCACTTGGCGGGCTAGTTTTACGGTTGTTATTTGAGGTAAACAGCTTTGAAACCGTTTTCCCAGCAACCGCCACAGCGTAGGGCTACCCATTTGACGTTTGTAAAACTAGGTAGATCACAGTTAACGGGAAATACGACTAAAGGTAGGTGTGCTTTGACTGCTTTTGTGATGGTGAATATGGAGCCTTTTGAGGCAGTGGTGATGAATGCTACTAGGCCGTAGCAGGCTTCAACTAGCTTTTCATTGCGTTTTAACAAGGCCATGCGAATAATTGGATGAGGTTCCCTGCCTTGTGCCCAGCCCCAGAATAATGTAGCACCATTTTGCCTTGCTTCACGGACAAAGGGACGGACTTTCACAGGGAAACCGGCATAGTTTTTCCAGGCTGAAAATATGGCGCATTTTGAAGCATTACCGGATGAAATGAGCCTGTCTAAGCAATACTGGTCTGCTCCTAAAGCGCCTCCGGATGCAATGCGGAATCCACGCTGGAGAAGATCATCGACTACATCACCTACTTTTGCTGAGAGATGGACTGGGAGGGAGCGGGAGCCTATGACGCCTATGTTTCGGATGGCTGGTAAAGATGGCGATACCTCTTGTATCCCTTTTTTTATTGTTTGCATTTTTTTATCTCCTTTCAGGTATGAAATTAATTTTTGGGGAAACCAGAAAAGGAGGTTGGGTGTCAAGAAGAATTTTTATGAATTTATTAATAATATTTTATTTGGGAAAGTTTTTATGAAATATCTGATTTTAATAGATTTATATTTATAATTGTTTTTTTATTGAATAATGTTAAAAATTATAGGCAGATAATTATAGTAGCAAAGCAATAGCTTGAAAGATTCTTGATTATTAACTTTGGGCAAGAGAAGCTGATATTGCATTGAAAAAAACTCAGATGCTTATTGATCGTGGAGGGCTTAGTAAACAAACTTCGCTTACTAAAGCTGGCTATAATTCGGAAATTGATAAGCAAAATAAGAAAGAAGAGATTGATAAAGAGGGACTATATCAGCCTACTAATACGCCATTGATGCCGATTGATTTGATGGTGAAAAAGAAAAGTTCAGAGAAAGAAAAAGGGGAACAGGGACAGGAACGGAAGGATGTAACTAGTCATGGGGAAGAAACGTTAGATGTACCTGGGAATACAACGCCCTAATTCATTTTAACTAAGCATATATATGCGATTTTTCTGGTACCAACTTATTAACAACCAATACATTAGGGTGATATATTTACTTATTAATAAGTTCATCATAAAAAATCTTATATCTAGGAGTAAAGATGAAAAAAATTGTAATACTCAGTATCTTTATTATTACTATGGGTTTTTGTGCAACTGCAAGCGCAGCTTCGCTGGAAAAAGCGGCTTTGTTTAATAAACATGGATTGGTGAGTGAGGCAAAAAAAGAATTAATCGGGGTGATATTCAGTAAAGCTTCTTCAAAAGACAAAGCTGAAGCCTATTATTTGCTTGGGAGTATTGCATTTGATGAAAGAAGGGTTTCCGTTGCACTTGATTCCTGGAAAACACTTGTTGCCAAATATCCAAAATCTAAGGAAGCCGCACTTGTTAAAGATAAGATAGCTGAGCTTGCAGAAATAGTAGGGGAATCTGCTGAAGAATCAATCAGGAATGTAATTGCGCAGTCTTATCTACGGCATGCTGACTTTTGGTCAAGCGATAAAAACTCAATATTTAAAATAGACTCCAGTTGGATTCCAAATGTTGAATCGTCCATAAAGTGGTATGATAAAGTTCTTGAAGAATTTCCAAATTCAGAATCGGCGGAGCATGCGTATAAAGGCAAATTGAGGACACTTCTTGGGTGGAAAGAATACGGAAAATATGGTGAATCACATGGTGTGAAAGGAGATTTCTCAAAATATATGCCTCAGCTCTTGAGTACATTCAAGGCATTTGAAAGGGATTATCCAAAAGCCGGCTCATTACAGGGATTCCGGTATCAAATAGCACAAGCATACTGGAAGAATGCAAACTGGAAGAAGACTAAAGAATGGTTAAACAGAATTATTGAAATAGCGGGAGAAAAAGACAGTTTCTATAAAGATTTAGCAGAACGCAGACTTAAGAAAGTAGAATATTAAAACTAGTTCCAAGGAAGCAAAAAATCAAACTAACTATTAAATGTAATATAAAAAATATTTATATATAAAAAACGGAGAATCAAATGAGTTTTTTTCAAAAACTGTTCGGTCAAAAAAACAATATTGAACCTTTTCCTGAAAGTCAAAATGATTCTGAAAAGATGGAATGGTTTAAAAGTACACAGCCTTGGGATAAAGTCGATAAAAAAACAATAAATGCAATTATAAATAAATATAATGACGATCCTATGCTTATTGTCTTTGTTTCAGTGTCTATGCGATGTAACTTAATTCCTATGTATTGCAAATTTAACAATTCTGAATCTCTAGACTCTCCAGATCTTATATGTTCTTTCATTGCTCAAATTCTATATAACACGGGATCAAACTCTTTAAAGCAGATGATTTCTTTAATGGAAAACATTTCTATCAATCAAAAAAAATTCAAACTTCATTACTCCACAGTAATGGATTCTTTAGAAAGCTGTATCATTTTAGATGAATATCAAATATCTGCATATTCTGGTCTAGCAATGGCTAAAGCAATTCTTAATAAGCCAGAAGAGACTTTAAAATATGCTTCCCAAGGTTTAAATGTAATTGAAAAAATAAGAGAACGTAATGTGCCTTTTCATCTAAGCGATAATGAAAATATAAAAACTGCAACACAGACATTCGATGAAATTGAGAACCACTTAAACCAATTAATTGAAAAAATTAAAACTGAATAACAAAACGTATCACTAGATAGGAATTGGTTTTTTGTTAGTTTAGTTGATCGTTTTATAAACAGGAAAAAATATGGCTATTCAAACTTTCGAATATTGCTCTCTTTATTATCTTAATCAATGGCTATCTTATGATCAAAGTTATTGCCAAGCCCTATCTGAAAATAACAAAGAGAAAAAATTAATTGCTTTAAAAAGAGCCGGCGGTTTTTATGGGGTTTCCCGGAACGTACCAAAAGAATGTGACAAAGATAATGGTATGGCAAGATACCAGCCAATCTTGGAAATACTTGATGGAGTATATCAGAATCAATTTCAAAATAATCCTGTTGATAGAATATATGAAATCCGAAATAAAATATCAAAAAAGTATAAGAATAGAAATCTTTTATCACTAACCACTAAATTTCTTTGGTTGAAAGTAAAACAACCCATTTTAATCTATGATTCTCAAGCAAGAAAAGCTTTAAGTACAGAAGATGGCGATTTAGATACCTACTACAAAAAATGGAAAGAATCTTTTCATTTGTATCAAGATCGAGTAAAACAAGTTTGTTCAAAATTATCTGCGCTTTCTTTGTATTCGGTTAATACAGCATTAGGAACAAAAGAATATATTAAAGAGGTATCTTCCAAGTCTTGGTTTCATGAAAGAATTTTTGATATTTACCTTTGGAATAAAGGTAATGATGTCTGAAAAGGAAAAACGACCACCTAGTTAAAAGCTGTATAAGCAATGGCGATGGGAACTATTTTCTTCCAGAAATTCATGACATTATATAGATAAATGGAAGAGATCCAAAATATTATTGACCAATATAAAAGCATCAAAATTAGCAAAGAACTATCATCGCTTGAGAGCATGAAAGACTTCTCCACAAAATTCTATAGTGATGTAGCAGACATTTATGACGCTATAACAAGAGTAAAGAATGTTGAAAGAAATCCTTCTGGCTACAATTTTAATGATGCAGCTATTCTAGGATTATTAATACGCATTTGGAAAATACTTAAAGAAGTTGTTCATTATTACAAAGAAAACAAAGGAGAAATAATATCCTTATTAGATAGACAGATTTTAGAATCTGCAATAATTGCTCATTATCTATTAATTAGCGGAGAGGATGTTATCGAGGATTATAGAAAATGTTCTTATAAAGACAGATTGAATATAATTGTAGATTCAAAACGATCACCCACGTTTTTTAAAACACCTGCTGGAAAAAGGTTGAAGGATTCAATTATGGATAAGATGAAAAAAGAAGGTTTGTCAGTAAATTCTTTTGACAAACAAAAAAAAAATAAGTGGAAGCTTTCCGGAAAGAGTTTTTATCAAATATTTAAAAAAGTAGCTGATCCAAGTTTATACAAATACTTATATGGCATTCCATCTGAATCAATACATGGCTCTTGGAATGAGTCTATGGATTTTAATTTGATACGAAACAACAATGGCACTTTTTCAACTTATCCGCATTATCAAGATGTAGATATGCGCTTTATTACACCTTTACTAAAGGTAACAAATAAACCTTATTTGCTGTGGCTGAAAAGAATTGGTGTAAATTTAAACTACTTTGAAAATCTTTTCAATTGGATGAATTCAGTAAATAAGAAATTGTTTTTTTCATTTGAACAATCATATGAAAATTAAGATGCTTCACAATTTAATGAAAAAGATTAAAAAGATTACTCTGGATGGAATTGCTAACATTAATATTTGTAATTAAGGTATAGGGACATAAAAGATAAATTTTTTAATGGGGAATAGAAATGTTCAATTTATTAATATCCTATGATGATAATAGCTGGAATTTGAATCCCTATGAATTTGCTAGAAGTCGAGTTGCGGTTGAATATACAGTTGATGAAATAAGTGAAAGATATAAGTTTTTAGATAAAGAAGCTATTGATGAGTTAAAAAGTTTCCCAACTCTTTTTGTAACAGAAGGAGAAAGCACTAACTCTCGTATTGGATATATTAACAACATAAAAGTTCGACAGAATTCTGTTGTTATTGAATATGATTTTGATGGATTATTGCCAGTACTACCTATTGGTACAATTGAAAAACTTAAAAGTATTTTTGATATAGGTGGATTTGAATTGCATCGTACACATTGGGCAATAAAGGATGAGGATCTTTTCGATGTATTAATTAGATATGGATATATCACTCAAGAGCAAGTTAATTCTTCCCTTAGAATAAGAGAAAATAGTATTTATAAAGATATAATTCCAATAACCAATAAAGAACTTAATCTTAAACAAGTTTTTATAGTTCATGGACATGATGAAATTGCAAAATTAGATGCAGAAAAATATATTACTAAACTTGGTTTAGAACCAATAATTCTTCATCGTCAAGCTAGTTCAGGTAAAACAATTATTGAAAAAATAGAAGCGTATTCAAATGTTGGTTTTGCAGTTATCCTATATACACATTGCGACAATGGCACACAAAAAAGTAGTTTGAACTTTTTACCTAGAGCACGTCAAAATGTTGTTTTTGAGCATGGCTACTTAATTGGTAAGTTAGGGCGATCTAGAGTAGCAGCTTTAGTTAAAGGCAATGTTGAACTTCCAAATGATATTAGTGGAATAATTTATATCACTATGGATGATCAAGGGCAGTGGCAAGGAGAACTTAAAAAAGAAATGAAAAATATTTGTTATATTTCCGATTAATTATAAAAAATAGAAAAATAATATTTTGTATTTAAGTAAATACTCTTATTGTATCTTTTATCTTGATTTCGTTATTCCTTGTTTGTACTACACTTTGGATCATTACTTGTTTGGATTGATTGCATGTGGCTAGCTAATCCATTATAACTTTCTTGAATAATTACCTTTTGTTTATTTTCTTCCATATAAAACCTCCAAAATTAAAATTTACTTATTATTATAGCCAACAGATCAGAAGACGAAATTTTAGTAGACAATAAATTCATTCCATACTCAGAAGCTAGTGAAGAACTCTTTGCTAAAATAGGGCCGGACTCTACAGGCAACATAAACGACAAAAAAGTATTACTAGTGCTAGGCGGTAGAAACGGCCTTATTGACTACTTCGGCGCTGGTTTAACTTTACAAGCAGCTGACCTTAAATAATTTCCCAACAAAAATCATGTCTTAATTAAGTTTATTTTAGTGCATACTATCCTTTTGTCTTTAAAATATAAGATAAACATAATAATTTTTAGGTTTAAACTTATTCAAATATTTATCAAAATATAAAAT
>JBHPDY010000052.1:0-11790 GCA_042577605.1 Candidatus Margulisiibacteriota bacterium | reverse complement strand
CTATAGCACTTATCCAGATACTCAAAGAAAAGTAATGACCATATTAGGAGATGGTAAAATCGGTATAGGAACTACTGTTCCCTCTGCCAACTTGAATGTATCCGGTAACTTTCAGGTTAATGTTGGCGATACTGTTGCACTTCTGGTCAGCACAAACGCTTATGTCGGAATTAATACTACCGCACCAATGGCGAATCTGGACGTTAACGGGGAACTAATGACTAATACCTTAGTTGTAAGAAACGGGAGGGTAGATATCTCCACACTCGATGTTAAAGGAACGGTCGAGGTTTACAAAAATGCCCGTGAATCCAATATAATATCTATCGGACAAAAAATCGATGTTTCCATTACCCAAGATATCCAAGTTCCGGTAACTGGTCTGGACATTACTTTAAAATCAGAACATTTCTCTCAAGATGATAGAGGATATGCCCTTTGGGGTAATGGTACTGCTTATGGATTAAAAGTAGATATGGAAGGATTAACTGTTGGTGCGGCAAATTTGGAAAATGATTTTGCAGAAAAATATGCCGGTATCTTCTTAGGAGGTTTTGTTGGTATTGGAACCAGGGTTCCTAAAACAGGATTACATGTACAAGCTCCAGAGGGAACCGATATCGCAAAATTCGGAAGCATCAATGGTAATATCACTATTCATGACTATGGAGCAGGAATTATAGGTTTTTATAATATAGACGCTGAAAACGATACAACTTACCATCATACCCTTTGCCTAGCGCCAGGCCTTTCCAATCAAGCCGGAGATTCTCCGGGAAAAGTTGGGATCGGTATCCCTAATCCAGATGACGTCACACTAGACAAAGCTCTGGTCGTTAACGGTGATATGCGTTTAGGGATCATTGCGGAAACAGGCTCTGATGCAGGCGAACCAGGCTATGGAAGAAAACTATGGTTTTCCGGCGGGCCGGACATTGATTCTGACATTGATCATAACACCGGAGCACCGTACACAAGCGAAAACAGGGATGACATATGGATGTCAAGATATAATCGCCTCAAAGACCAGAGTGAACTACATGTCAACATCGGTAGTCTTAAATTAGACGGTTCAAACAGCCCGGACAGATTTGCGGTTGGTTACATCCCTGGCCAGGGAGCTGCTTTTAAACGTATCTTTCAGGTTGTCAGCAACGGAAAAGTAGGTATTCAGGATGGGGTTATTGCAGATGATGATATTGATACCTTCCCAGCTACTGCCCTTCACGTCAGGGCCCAAACAACAGGTGAAAGCAGTGAGCTTAAAAACCATGTGGCTGTCTTTGAAAATAACAATAGCGAACAAGCAGACACCTTAGCTATTTATCATGCTTTTGATACCGGTGCCGGTGGAATAATCCCCACTAAATCCCATTTTATCACTTTCTTCGTAGGTGTTGGTGCATCTCTTCAAGAAATGGGAGCAATTGAAGGTAATAACCAAAGCGGAGATGCGGCCGGTGTAAGGTTTAAAACTTCCGGTGCTGACTATGCGGAATATCTGCCTATGCTTGATCCGGAAGAAAATATCATTGAAGGCAATATAGTAGGTGTATTTAATGGTAAAATCTCTAAAAATACCAAAGACGCAGACCAAATCATGGTTATTAGTTCTTCTGCTGGTATTGCCGGTAATTTCCCTCAAAAAAACGAACATCTTTACAGGCTGGTATCTTTCTTCGGCCAGGTAAATGTAAAGGTTTCCGGTATTGTTAACGTTGGTGATTACATCATTCCTTCAGGAAAAAACGATGGCGCGGGTATTGCAGTTCCGCCCGAAAATATATCAGCCCGCGACTTATATCATATACTCGGCAGAGCTTGGGAAGGCTCAAATATCAGCTCTGTAAAAAGCCTGAAAGTTGCTGTTGGATTTTCATTCAGCATGCCATCTTTGAAAAAGGAAATCAATGAGATACGTGAACTCAAGACTGAGCTTCAAAATATTAAAAACGAAAGAGTAGATATCATCCAAGAATTTGATTCCAAGCTCAAGGCCCAAAACAAAGATATCGAACTATTGTTAAAATCCCTTGGCAACAGGGAAAATAAATAAAACTAATCCTAAATTAGCGCTTTTCTCAAATGTTTAAAACACTTTTTAAAAATAATTCTTTATCCAAAAAAATACATTCTCCATCAGGAACTATGATCCTGTTCTATTTATATTACTTTCTATTCCTGGTGAACGAAAAAACTTTTAAGGTAAAAAAGGTTCGCAGTTTATTATGGGATCTGGCAAAATGTGAACTGTTCTATATTGCAGGATACTGCAAACATACAGGTAATTGTTGTCAAAACCTGTTGTTTATGAACAAAGGTATCTGGTGCGACAATCCGGACAAATATGAAAAAGCCCTGAAAAAATCGTCCATTTATAAAGAATTCACGCCGACATATTGCCGCAACACTGAAAGCGAAAAAATCAAATATTTTTCCTGCAATTTATTATCTGAAAACAACTATTGCCTAAATTACAGCGCCAGGCCACTATTCTGCAAAAACTATCCTATAAGCTGCTTTTTGCTTTATGACTACATTCCGGAGCATTGCGGCTATAAAATATTGAAAAAAAACATCTCCCCATCCTTCAAGAACAAGTCATTCTCATCCCTATTTCAGAAAGTAATGAATAATTCTTGTTCCTTCTAGAGTAGCGCGAAGCCCTTACGCTAGCGTTCAGGTTAACTCCACGTGTAGTTTAATCAAAGAATTTGGCCGCAGATTGCACATTATTGTTGCTGCCTAAGGAAAAAACCGTTAACTACTTAATCCTGTTTAGGTACTTACCGTATTGATTATTCTTCATCGTATCTGCAAGCTTAGAAAACGCTGCGTGATCTATATATCCCATCTTTAGGGCTATTTCTTCAATACAGGCAATTTTCAATCCTTGCCTGCGTTCGATTACCTGAACAAAAAGAGCTGCATCCAGGAGGCTGTCAAACGTCCCTGTGTCCAACCAAGCAACACCTCTGCTTAATAATTTTACGTTAAGCGTATTGTTTTTTAAGTAAGCATTATTAACATCTGTTATTTCCAATTCACCTCTTGCAGAAGGTTTTAGCTGTTTAGCAATGTCAATTACGTTATTATCGTACACATATAATCCCGTAACAGCATAATTGGAAACAAATGACTTTGGTTTCTCTATGATGCCTTTTGGTTTACCGTCTGAGGAAAACTCAATTACGCCATACCGCTCCGGATCATTAACATAATATCCAAAGATGGTAGCTCCTTTATTAGTGGTGATGCTTTTTTTAATTAGTTCAGGAAGTGACTGCCCATAGTAAATATTATCTCCTAAAATCAAACACACACTATCATTTCCAATAAATTCCTCTCCCAGAATAAAAGCCTCTGCAATACCATTTGGCCTATCTTGAACAATATAACTAAATGACAGTCCTAAATAGCTGCCATCCCCAAACAACTTCTGGAATTTCGGAAGGTCTTCCTTAGTCGATATAATTAAAATCTCCTGTATACCTGCCAGCATTAAAATGGATAGAGGATAATAGATCATTGGTTTATCGTATACAGGTAATAACTGTTTGGTTATGGTATTGGTAATAGGATTAAGCCTAGTGCCTGCTCCTCCTGCTAAAATTATGCCTTTCATATTCGTTTAACTCCTCCTTATCCAGGGTATCAGTTCTTCGATAATTCTTTCTCTTCTTTCCATTTTATCTGTTGAACAGGAGACGTTGCACTGCAACGTCTTTACAATATTGTTTACCTGCCGGAGCAGGTCTCCTGACCTGCTTCATAACATTTCCACCTATGGTCTCCCCCCATTTCTCACTTCATTTTCAACTAAACCGCAACTACCCTGGTACCTTTGCTACATACTCGTATTCAATACATTTTTATACAGAGAAATATATTTTCTGGCAATGACCCTTAATGAGAACTCTTTTTCTACTTTTTCTCGGGCTTTTTCCGGAAGCTGTTTTTCTTTTCCGTTCTTTATGATCCATTCTATACCTTTTGCCAGATCAGAGCTGTCAAATGCCTCTGCCAAATAACCATCTTTCTTATGGGATATTATATCCGCCGGCCCTGTTGCATTAAAAGCCACGGCCGGTGTCCCGCAGCCCATAGCCTCTATTAACATCTTGCCAAACGCCTCCTGAATGGAAGGCATTACAAAAACATCCGCTGCCGAATATGCTATTCTCAATGATAGATAGTCATTTAAAAAGCCTAAGGATCTTACATTGTCGCCTTGAATTTTATCTTCAATTCCTAAAGAACCAAAAAACAAATAAATAATATCCTTGTCCTTTATTCTTTCTTTTGCTTCAAGAAGCATATCCAAGCCCTTATTCTTATCCACCAGTAAATACATTGCCCCCAGAAGAACTATCTTTTTCCCTGACACAGGCAATTCAAGTAAATGCCTTGCTTCTTCTTTTTCAATGGGATAAAAAATATCCGTATCAACACAATTATGGATTACTGGAACTGATTTATCCTTGAATAAGCTGCTCCTTTGAATTCGTCCCGCCTGCCACGAACTAATTGCCACAGGATGAATATTAGGTTTGTAATGCTTTTTCTTTCTATCCAGTACCCATTTTGACAAATCCAGTCTAAGAGCACTTCCCAATACTGGGCATTTGCCACATTTTTGTTCATATCTTTCACAGCCAAAAAAGGTAGTATGGCAGCCGCCTGTAATAGGCCACATATCCCTAAACGTCCATACTATGGGCTTATCAATCTTGGAAAATAACTTTACGTCAATAAAGGCATTGGTTATCCAGTGAAAATGTATAATATCTGCCTCCTTGACCACGCTCTGCCTCAAGATATTCAGGCCAAATATTCCGGGGCTGAACAGAATATACCGGTTCCTTCTAGTGTACAGCCTAACTAAAAGACGCTCTAAAATCATACAGAAAAAGCTTAATATTTTATAAAACTTATTTCTGGTAATAACTGTAACCAGTTTATCGAATATTCGCCTATGCTCTTTCTGGATTAGTATTTTTGAATCCACCTGCTCTTTTACTAAGCCCTGGTGCAGCCAATAAGCGCCTCTGGCTGCGCCTTCTTCAATATCTCCGGCAATTATATGCAATACTTTCATTTTTCCTCTTTTAATTTTAAAATAAAACCTGAAGTATTAAAAACGATTTTTATTTATTCCTTCAGTCTTTTGACGTGCCGCGCACTTCATAGCCTGAGAATGAGGTTTATTTAAAGGCTTAGTCCTTAAAATCCCGTAATAACCTCAGACTATTGAATGATTACAAATTATATTTTTATCTTTTACTATTGTATCAGTTAATATTATGAGCATTACAAAAAATATTTATTCTTCCAGACTATTAAACAAATTGCGCAAAGCATGGGAGTATATCAAAAGAGAGCTGAACACTGAGAAGATGAAAATCTTTTTTACTTATAGTATCAGACTTAACCATCCTGTCTTCAAACATATAGTTTCCAATCCACCGATAAAGTATTCAAACCTTAAAAAAGCTAAGCTCTTACATTTAATCCAGGGGCCAAGCAAAGAACTTACGCAATTTAAACCGTTCATTATCGAACAAATAGATCACGTTCTTTCGCCCGTAGCCAGGTATTGCGACTATACATTTGAACCCGAAGGTTATGTTCAAAAAGTAAAAATCGCCCGTGACATTTACGCATCCGAACTATGTAAAAAAATAATACTAGTTTCCAAAGGCCAATCAGAAGTCTTTAAAAGATATATTAACGAAGAAGCTATACTGAATAAAATCACCATAATCCCCATTGCCTGGAAAAACAACCTGGGCATTACAAAACAAATCAACAATTCTGAAGGTACTAATTTTTTATTTATTGCAAGCAACTATCTGACAAAAGGGTGTCAGATAGTATTGGAAGCCTGGAAACAATTCTGTTTATCAGACCAACACTCTACCTTGACTCTAGTTTCCCATGATCTTCCTTATGAAATGGAAAGCACTTTAGAAAGAGTAAACGTCATAAAAGAAATCCCTCTTAAAGCAAAAACCAAAAATAGTATTTATAGCCAGGCAGAGGTGGTTATTGCCACTACCCTAACCGATGGCGTAACTCCTGTTGAAGCCATGTCTTATGGACTGCCCATCATTGTTTTCAGGACCCAGCATTCCAAAGACTATATAAAAAATGGCAATGGCTTTGAGATTGATGTGCCCATAAACATCTATGACAAAGAATACGGCAAAGAATGGAAAACAAACCAGGATTATGTGGCCAAAATCAAAGATTACCTGAATAAAGGCCTTTTTTCAGACACCATAAACAATTTAACCAAAACTTTTAAATTATATTCGACTGACAAAGAGCTCATCAATATACATAAAGAAAGAACCGAACAACATTTTATGTTAAACCATACCATAGAGCTAAGAAACAAAAAGCTGCTTGAAATTTACAAAGAAGTTTACTGAACGAAAGCTGAAATACCCAAAACAATGATTCCCCTGCTTTTTCTATGCGCAGAATCAAGGATAACTTTTCTCCCATCGCGGCTAAATCTGGGGTGCAAATCACACCGATAACCAGAATTGTTATATGTGGAATAGAATTCCCCTAATAAATGGGCAACATCTTTTAAAGAATCATATAATAACAGTTTCCTATAATTCTGACTGTCCTGATAAGTATCTGTTAACATGTACCTGCCATCCGCAGACCAACTGTTATGCCCGTCAGAAGTTAAAACAGTTTTCCCAACCAGCGCATAGTCATTGCTCAGGTCTTTAAAATCTATAAAATGGGTATTGGGCGGTAAAATGCTCAAGTTCTTATTGAAAACGCGCTTTTTTATAAACTGATAGATCGGCTTTATATATTTTTTATATAAAACATTTTTGTTTATTTCTTTCACTACCTGGGTATTCAGCGTCGGCTCTGAAGCCCAAACAGTAAAATGGCTATCATCATGCCAATTTAAATGTGAAATGAAATCCACATCAGGAAAAAGGTATAAATCTTGCCCGTTCTGGTCACAAGTAAAAAGCCTTGTCCTAAAACATCCAGAGCGATCATTCCAGCGGTGAAAAAAAACAAAACGAGTTCCTGACGGATTCCAAAACATAAACTCCAGGAAATTATAAGAATCAATAAATCCATTGGATTTACGGAAATTAACTACCCTTTCAAGAGCTAAAAGCAGCGTTACCTTGCCAGTGGTTAAGTCAACCTTATAAATCCCGTCATCAGTAGGAATTTTTGTATTCCATTCATTATTTACAATTCCCTGATAGTTATACCCAGGCCTAATAAAAAAATATCTTTCATAATTTATCCCCAGAGCAAACTCTCCTGAGGGATGAACTGCATAAACAGGAAAAGGAATAATGGTTTTTTCTCCGGTATTAAGGTTAAAAATAACAGAAACAAATTTCCCGTCTATGCGATCATTATAAATGATCTTGTCTTTAAATTTAGGCGGCAGCCATTGCAGCATACTGCCTTGCTGCCAGTTGAATGATCTGGTCATGCTAAGCTTCTTATACTTTTGTTGGGATAGGTCCCAAACGCCTATTTCTGCTGTATCGTCTTTGGTAATATCCCTGCCGTCAAAATCTACTTTATGAGTTAATAGAAATCTTCCAGCACAATTTACGGGACATTTGTCATAATAACCAAAAAAATAACTGGCATCATCAGGAGTTTCAAAAACTTTCTTAACATTCTTCCCCAGCCTATAATTTTCTTTATTCATCTATACGCCTTATACTGAATATATTCTTCATCTTTATGATGGCACTCTATTTTATCAGATGCTATTTGTTTTAATATTCTGTCAAAATTTTCGGTAATTCCTTTGACACAAAAATTCCGCAAACTTCTTTTGCGCCCTCTTTCCGCTAAGTCTCTACGAAAACTAGCATCCTTTGCTAGCTTCATTATATTTTCTTTTAGCTTAATTATGTTACCCTCCGGAAAAATAAGAGCATCTTTTCCTAACTGCCAAGGCAAAGAAGCAGAGTCAGACGCCACCACAGGAACACCGCAAGCCATAGCCTGGACCGTAACCAAAGGAAAAGTATCTATCCAATGAGGCATTGTTCTGGACGCCAAAACAAAACAGTCTGCTGCCCGCATTAAGCCCGGGACTTCTTTCTGCTGGACTTCACCGCAGAGCACCACCCTGCCCTGCCAATTATTTTCAACTATTAACCGTTCTACCTCTTCTCTTAATTCCCCGTCACCCACCAGAAGAAGCGCCCAATCAATACCATCAAGCGGTAATGCTTTGATAAGATCATCAACACCCTTATCAACAATCAATCTGCCAACATAACCTATTACGAACTTATTACTTATCCCAAGTTCTTCCCTGATTTGCTTTCTCTGTTCTTTATCCGGCCGGAATAAATCCTCATCAACACCTACCTGGGTTTGAAGATAAACAGGTTTGCCAAACCCTGCTTTTCGAAGAGATTCCAAGCAGCCCGGATAGTGGACTAACGCTGCCTCAACATTTCTATTCAGATTTTTCCACATCCATCTTTGATAAAAACGTTTTAAAGGAACTCCCCTGGCATTCATTGAGAAAAAAACAATCTTTGCTTTAGGCGCCCATAATTTTCGATAAAGATATATTTGCTGATGGATCCAAATCGTCTCTTCATGAACAATATAAATAATATCAGGTTGGATCTGCCTAAATTTAGCATCTAAGGAAAGAAAAAAGTATCTACCCCAATTCTTACGGCTGGAAGTCGGTAAGGGATGAACAAAAAAATTATTGTTTTCTACCTTTTTTGCAATATAAGTTCTTTTATTTCCAAACCATTCCGATATCCATACTTTTGGAACTAAAAGATGAACCTCATGGTTATATTTCTCCGCAAGTATCTGCCAACGCTTACGCGGTATATCTTGAACCAAAGCATGACTGATGACAACTATCTTCAAATATTTTCACCCTTTAGGGCCTGTTGCAAAATAGCGATAGCGCCCTTTATCAAATCCGCACTCATTTGTAATAGACAGTTAATTATTTTAAAATAAAACCTGTACTATTTGAAATTCTTTTTTTAAAAAAATCATGAGCATCCGAAAAAACATCCATAACTTTAAATTAGCTTTAATTCATTCCCATCTTATTGGTAGAGGCGGCTCTCAAAGATATGTCCTGGAAATAGCTCATACTCTTAAAAAACTCGGTTGTGACCTAGATATTTATACCTTTGAATACAACAAAGAAAAATGTTACCCAGAGTTAGCTCAAGATCTCAACATTTACTCAGTAACCACTATATCAGAAAAAGTAGCTGCTTCAAAAAATAATCTAATATTATTGGAGAAAATAAAACTTAGAATTAAAACCAGCTTTATCTATAAACTTTATGTTCTCTTAGGCATAGATTATCTTCGCGAAAGCAGAATAAGTGATAAAGAAGCCCAGATGCTAGCAAAACTAATCTTAGATAACCAGCAAACCAAAAACATCAAATATAACTTAATCTTTGCGCATGAAGAACCTGTCTCCATCTGGAGCGCTATCAAAGTTAAGCAAATCCAAAATATTCCCATATATTGGTTTTGTTATGAAACTATTGAGAAATGGTTTCTAGACTGGAAAGATACCGGAAAACACTTATCAAAGATCAGAAGTATAGTCTTAACAAAGCTTCTGTTCCTAAAAGACAAACGGAGAATTAGAAAATATGTAGATCAAATTGCGGTCCTGGATACAAACATCCGGAAAAAAGTTGAATCCACCTATAAAATAACTCCTTTAATAAGAAGGGGCGGTATAAATGCTGAACTATTACAAAAAACCACCAAAAGCAGCTATTTAAAAAACCTATATCCTCCTGCTGCCAATAAAACCATTATTCTAACTGTATCGCGGTTCGTTGCTTATAGGAGAATCCATGACATACTGGAAATGTTTCAGAGATTTAACAATGAGCAAAAATCAAAAGTGTTTATCTATATTAATGCCCCCATTACCGACCATAACTACTATCACAAATGTATGTCAGATTATAATGATTTACTAACACATCCCAATATTATTATTGATACCGAATATCCTGCTTCTGACACTGTGCTACATAATATATATAACTCTGCTGATATATTTATATTCCCTAATGAGAAACAGACCTGGGGACATGCTCCCATAGAAGCCATTGCAGGCAATGCAGTAGCTGTAATTTCAGACGGGTCCGGTATATCTGAAATCTTTAAAGATATTGCACCAACAATTTACAAAAAAGGGAATATAGAGGAATTAACAAGCATTGTCTCCAGCTTAATTGAAAATAAAAGTAAAAGACAAAACTACTTAGCAAAACAAAAAGCATATATTAAAGACAACTTAACTTGGAAAATAATTTGCAAAGAATACCTCCGGGACTTCAAAAAGCTAATATATCATTAATTCAAAAGGGATCTTAAGGGCAACGCCCTTAAAAACAGCCTGTGAAGCGCATAGCGCTTCAAAAGACTACAGGAATATTATACTCTTCTAACCAGGCTAACAAGATCAAATAAAGCCAATACTCCCGTTTGATTTTCTTATTTTTAATGTTTTCAAGAAGATGAACATGATACTGTTCAGAGAACAATTGCTTCGCATTTTCAGAATGCACATAGGAATTCAAACGATCATACAATACATCGCTCATCCAAGATACAAAAGGCATTTCAAAACCAGTCTTTTTTCTATCCCAGCAAATTTGCGGAATACGATCTTTTACCGCTTGTATAAACACATACTTTAATGAATTTCCCTTGATCTTCATTCTATCCGGCAAAGCCAGCACAAATTCAACCAGCTTATGGTCCAAAAGGATAGGCCTAATTTCCAAAGAAAAGGCCATGCTCACTGCATCACTATCACGCAAAAGGGTATTACGCAGATAATTCTCTATTTCCATCAAACTCATTCTCGAGGTAAGCGATAAACCGGAACGGCACGGAACTAAGTCCCGATCACAGGTGCTAGAAAGCAAAGTATTGAGCTTAACCTGGGATATAATTTCCCTAGTTTGACAGATCGCAGTTTCAGGCTCTAATCCAAGGAACCTGTATTTGGCTGTAAAACGATTAGGCCTTAAACTATCTAGAAATTTGCCGGCATTTGAGACAATATTCTTCCTCTTTTTAACTCCTAAAAGAATATCCCGAAAATGCGGATAGCCCATAAATATTTCATCTCCCCCCAATCCTGAAAGGGCAACTTTAACATTTTGGCTGGTAAACTTACTTACGATATAAGTATTTATACCATCAATGCTAGGCTGATCTATGGCTGAAATAAAACTATCAAAAATACTACCAACCAGCTCATTAGTAATCCTAACCTCCTGATGGTCTGTACCCAGATATTTACTGACTTCCCTAGCAATAGGCAGTTCATCTTCAACTTCAGCCTTTCCTTCAAAACCGACTGAAAAGGTCTTTATCGGCTTAGAAACCAACTCGCTCATCATCGAAACTATGGCCGTGGAATCTACCCCACCACTTAAAAATGCCCCTACTTCCACATCTGCTACTAAGTGGTATTTAGCAGCTTCCTCCAGCTGTTTTCTCGTAAGAGCAATTAATTCCTCATCGCCTAAACTGCTAATATTATGTTTGGTTGTTTCTTCTGCTAAATCATAATATTTTTCTATAGAATGCTTTCCCTGCGGCTCCACATACATATAATGGCCAGGCAAAAGACAAAAAACATCCTCCAGTATTGTTAATGGCTGGCTCACAGCACCGAATTTAAGTAATGAATAAAGGGCTTTGCGATTAATGCGTTTCGGCATTTTGCTGGAACTCAATAGCGGT
>JBHPDY010000051.1:0-11871 GCA_042577605.1 Candidatus Margulisiibacteriota bacterium | reverse complement strand
GGCCTAGTTCCTTGGCCTCTGAAGCAGGTATTATCCTGCCGTCAAAAATCTTTCCTCTAAATTACTGCCCTCGGTTTGGCCGCTGCCCTTTTGAATAGCTTTTTTTATATTGTCCGAAGGCATATTGGCATCTTTAGCTTTCTGGACTGCCAAGCGCAGCTGGGAATTCATAGATTCATCACTGCCCCCGCTTTTTGCGGCCATAATAATTTCACGTACTATTTTAGAAAATATTTTGCCTCTTTGGGCGTCTGTTTTGGCCTTTTTATGTTTAATAGTTGACCATTTATTATGTCCGGACATATTAAAATTATATTTGAAAAAAACTATTTTTAAAATATAATCTACTTTATGTTTTTGGGAATCAATTTAGCAGTAGAACCTTTTTCACTGGGTTTATTAAAGGACGGCCAACTTATTGCAGAGCTCAATACGCGTGGATCTTTTTCATTTACCGAAAACTTAGTTTTAGAAATTGAGCGCTTCTTACAAAACTCAAACCATACTATCCGACAATTAAAGGGCATTGGCATAATAAATGGCCCTGGCTCTTATACCGGGCTCCGTGTATCTGTCACTGTAGCAAAGTCACTTGCCCAGGTGCTGTCTATCCCGGTTTATCCTATTGATTCTTTAGAGGCATTGGTCATTGGCAAAAAATCTATCCCCGGCATTTATTTTTCACTTTTGCCGGCCAGGAAAAAAGAGTATAACTGTGCTTTATTTGCCTGCCAAAACAATAATATTAAAAGGATAACGGAATCAATAGGATAAACCGGGATAGACAGCACCTGAAAAACTTGTTGAAAAGAAATTAATTAAATTTCAGGAACCTGTGTTTGTTATTGGAATTTTATCTGCGGCTTTATCAAAAAAAGCCGCACAAATTTTGAATATTAATTTAATTAATGCTTTTCCTTCGGGCATCATTGCGGCTGAAACAGCGGAGGTTCTTTCTATAGATAAAAAGGATATTCCTTTATCGAGCATTCGGCCTTTTTATTCTGCTTGTCCTTGATTATTTGTTGTTTTTTTCATTTTTTTTCGTTTTTTTTCGTTTTTTTTCGTTTTTTTTCGTTTTGCAGGAGACGTTGCAGTGCAACGTCTTTACAGCGTTGATTCTTTCTGGGTTTTTTTGTTTTGCATGAGACGTGATGAATTACGTCTCTACATATGGTTTTTACCATACTGGCCCCTACCTCTTGTTTTCTTCCTCATATGTACTTTTCACGTAAAATTTGATATTTTCCACATATAGGCTTTATTAAAAAATGAATCGTAAAATATATTTTAAACAGTTTTTAATTATTATTTTTATAATAATTATTTATTCGCCGGCTCAAGGAAAAAACCTCCTTCACAAAACATTGAAAGACGGCATTAACATCCGCGCTCTTAGCATGGGCAATGCTTATACTGCTATAGCAGAAGGAAGTAATGCAGGATATTACAATCCGGCAGGGCTAGCCAGACGGGGCGCTATGTATAAATACCAGAACCTGGATTATAAAAACCTTGAGCATAATGAGCTTTATTCCCACTCTCTTTATGTCAGCCCTTTTGAATTCCAGTATTGGAAAAACCAGGACCTGAACGGTGATTCCGTGGAAGTAACTGCCTATAGTTTTGCAAAAACCGGGCGCAAACCTGTTAATTGGGGAATTACTTATAAGTCTGTGCTGGAAAAATACCAAGGCCATAAAAATACTGGCTGGAGTACTGATTTAGGCATACTTGTTCATCTTACCAGGAACATTGACCTGGGATTTTGTGCCCATGATTTGTTCAAGGAAAATCTTAAAGTGCCGGCTACAGCTGTTTTCGGCGCCTCGGTTTTTACTTTTAACAAAGCTTTCATTCTAACCTCAGATATTGTTACCTATAAGGATGGCAATAAAATTTCCTTGTCATCGCGCCTGGGCTCTGAATGTAATATTGCCGATGGCTTGATCCTCAGGGCAGGTTGCTTTGATGAATATTTAACCGGTGGAGTGGATTTGACTTTGCCTTTTGGGGAACTTGAATACGGCTTTATTTATAACCTTACGTCCGAACAGGATCCGGTCCACATGCTGGGAATAAGGATAGGTAAGGGATTAGTGCAGCCTACTAATCGGAGAAGGTACACTCTTTTCAAACAAAAGGCTTTTGCCGAATTCAGGATCAGTAAAAACCTGATTGAAGGCAAATCGGAAATAAGCCTTTTCGGGGGTAGTAAAATTGGAAGCAACGAGCTTTTATCTCTAATCCATCAAGCTAATCAAGATCCTTCATGTAAAGGATTCATAATACGCATTGGAAGTATTTCATCTTCTCTGTCTTCCATTGCTCTGGTGCAGGAAATCCGCAAAGAACTGGAAAGAGCCAAAAGTAAAGACAAAACCATCATCGCTTATCTTGAAAACTGGGCTACCTTACCGGAATACTATCTTGCTTCAGTTGCCAGTAAAATAATTATGCCGGAGCTTGGAACAATCAGTCATTTAGGAATAAGCCTGGAAATCACCAAAACCAAAGATTTTCTAGACAATTGGGGTATAGGCTCTCAAATTATTTCGAGCGGTAAATATAAGGATAATCTGTTAGCTTCATCAGGCAAGCTTTCCGAAGAAGAGGAAGTTGTTCTGGAAGAGCTGATCAATAATTTATATCACCAAGTCCTTTATGACGTTAAAGAAGACCGCAAAATTGCCTGGGAGAAAGTCGGAAAGATTTTTGACGGCAGGATAATACCTGCTTCAGAGGCCAAGGAACTAGGCCTGGTAGATGAGCTGGGATATTGGGACAAAGCAAAGGAATTGGTAAAAACAAAAAAAAAGAAAATGCCTCCGATCGAGAGGCTCGTAGAATTTTCCAAAATTGCCGAACCCGCCACGATCTTTTCTCCGTTTAACAGAATTGGGGTAATTGAGATCGACGGCCCCATTCAGGATGGAAAGAATAATACCAATTTTTTGTTTGGGGGAAAATCAACGGGGGCAGAAGATATTGATGCTTTTGTTGAAGCAATAAAAAAAGATCCTTCTATGAAAGGCGTCGTCCTTAGGATAAATAGTTCCGGCGGAAGCATGCTGGCCTCTGATAAAATCTATCGATCCATTGAAAAGCTTAAAAAAGCTAAAAAAGTAGTATATACATCAATGGGAAATGTTGCTGCTTCAGGCGGATATTATATTTCTATGAATTCAAATAAAATCATGGCTAATCCCGGTACTTTGACCGGCAGTATTGGCGTGATTTCTGCTTTTCATAATTATCAGGAACTAAACAAAATATTGGGCATTGATTCTACCAGTATTAAAACAGGAAAGTTTATGGATATGTTTTCAACAAATAAAGAATTAACTAAAGAAGAATTGAAATTACTCAAAAACTATCAGGACCGGCACTATAAGTTTTTTGTGGATAAGCTAAAAGATAACCGTAAACTTACAGATAAAGAAATAAAAGAAGTCGCCCAGGGACAGATTTTAACCGGAAAACAGGCTGTAGACTATAAAATGGTTGATGAGCTGGGAAATTTTTATGATACCATCTCTTCATTATCCCAAAAAATAAATATATCTGATCCTGAACTGGTTTTTTTCCGTTCATCTGAAAAACCAGGTTTTTTTAATATTTTAAACTTATTAAATTTAATGTAGTCTTTATTCACAAAACCCTATACAATTATACTCCTTTGAAGTAACTGCGTACTTCACAACCTGGGAATTAGTTTTTTAAGGGCTTTGCCCTTAATATCCCAAATTAAAATTGAAGGTTACATTGTTATGTATTTGAATAATTTGGTATTAAATAGCAGGATTGTTATTCTATTTTTGTTTCTAGTATTGACAGTGATCTGTCCCTTTCAAGCTCAGGCGCAGGAAATAGAAGTGGGCCTTGAAGAATGCATCCGTATTGCTCTGGACCACAACAATGAGATTATCTTAGCTAAAGAAGACCAAAATATTGCCAAGGCCAAAACTGTAAATGCCTGGTCTTCGGTATTTCCTAAAATTAATTTATCAACCGGTTTTAATCGTACAGTATCCCGCCAGGGAGTTTTATCTTTTCAGAAAAAACTTGATGCGGGTTCAATACCAGCCTCCGCTTCCGGGCTTATGGACAATTTCGGATTTGGCGAAGAAATGGATATTTACAGTTTAAAACTAACTTTTCAACAGTTGTTGTTCGGGATGCATGCTCTTCCTACGATGGAAGCAGCAAAATATGGCCTTGAGCTGGCAAATTATAATTTTCTCGGCAAAAAACTAATGGTTATTTATCAAACCAAAGAATTATATTGTAATATTCTTAAATCAGAGGAATTGCTTAAATCTGCTGTAGAAAACTATAACTTGGTTAATAAGCTTATCAATAAAACCGAAGAAATGGTTGCCGCAGGTTTAGCGACCCAGATCGATCTATTGAGATTAAAGCTCCAGTTGAAAAATATTGAGCAGGGTGTTCTGGGCAGTAAAAATAATGTCAAAACTACTAGGGCTAGGCTTAATTTATTGATTGGCAAATCCGTATACACAAAACTCAAATTAGCACCATTGCAAAAAAACATGAACCTGCCTAAGGAATATATTGATTTTAATTTTTTGTATAAGCTGGCGCTTAAAAACCGGCCTGAACTAAAACTTTTAGAAAAACAGGCTAAGCTATACGAAGTACAGAAAGTAATTATAAGTAGCCCAAAATATCCTAGTATCTTCTTTAACAGCTCTGTGGGGATGATGAACTATGAACCAAAATTTGATTATGATAAAAATAGTGACTGGATGGTCGCGGTCACCGGCCAATGGAATTTTTATGACGGTGGGGATATTGACTCAAAAGTAGCGGAAACAGAAGCAACAATAAGAAAAATAAACGAACAAAAAGATATGCATACCCGGAGCATTGAATTAGAATTATCCCTGGTAATAAACCAAATAGACCTTGCTGTTGCTAAAATTGAGACTGCCCAAGCAGAAGTATCTTTAGCAAAGCAAAACCATCAACTGGTATATGAAAAATTCCTGGCAAATACCGCTACGAATCTCGAGGTGATCGATAGTCAGGCTTCTTTAAGTTCCGCTATGATCAATTTGATTAACGCTCAATACGATTTTCAAATTATCAAGGCAAAACTGGAATATATTTTAGGCATTGCCAATGAAACTGGAGAGAATTTTTTTATGGATCTGTTGCGAAATGGCGATAGCGCTGAGTAAATTTACTATGTATTTTGAAACAGGCCCTATATTAGGAGCAAATTATGAATAATCACGTCAAATATTATTTAATAGTTATTTTTTTATTGAGCATTATTACTGGGTGCGGCAAACCGAAACCACCTAAATCTGCTCCTCCAAAACCTGTAAAAACGCTTCAAACTGTGTATAAATCATTCTCCACATACCGGACCATATCAGGCTTAACCCACGCCAATCAGGATATAACCTTAAGCTCGGAAGTATCCGGTCAAATTGATAAGGTGCTGTTTGATCTGGGCCACAATGTTAAAAAAGGCGATCTTCTGCTGAAGGTAAATCGACAAATGGCTGAAGCCCAATTGCAATCTGCAAAAGCAAATTTGAACCTGGCTCAAATAAATTATAATTCTCAAAAAAAGCTATACAGGAAAAAGCTTATCTCAGAACAGCAATTTGAATCCTCCAAAACTAAGCTACAGGTTGTAAAATCGCAATATAAAATAGCAAGTATCCATTACAAAAATACTCTTATTAAATCTCCGGTTCAAGGATTTGTAGCGGAAAAATATGTAGAGAAAGGTGAGTTCCTAGTACCGGCAAAACCTGTTATGCGCATTGTAAACCTTGATAAGATCAAAGTGCTTATTAATCTAGCCTCAAAAGAACTGAAACACCTTAAGCCCAAAGATATTGTTTCTATTATGGTGCCATCCTTATCTTCCAATGGTTTTAAAGGTATTGTTAATGCTATTGGCGTAGTCGCACATAATAAGTCAAAAACTTTTCCGGCAGAAATAATCATGTCTAATCCAGGTAAAAAAATTAAGGCTGGTATGACCTGTAAAGTTAAATTTAGAAATAATTATTTTCCCAATGTCATAGTCGTCCCCAGGGATGCCATAATAGAAGGGAAGCCAAAGACTGTATTTATAGCTCAGGATAATAATATAGCTGTCCAAAAAGAAATCTCCATATTGGCTGAAGAAAAAGGATTTGCGGCCATAGATGGTGTTTCAGAGAATGTAAAATTGATCGTAGTCGGTCATAAAAACGTAGTGACCGGAGAAAAAATAAAAATAATCGACTGATAAAATGATATTAACTAATTTAGCAATAAAAAAATCATTAACTGTTTTTGTACTTATCGGATTAATCGTGATCTTAGGTTTTATCTCCTATTCGTCCATGCCCAGGGAAGCTGCTCCGGAAATACAAATCCCGTATATCATTGTAAAAACGCTGTATTTCGGGGTTTCCCCTGCTGATATTGAGCCTCTAGTAACAAATCCTATTGAGAAACAGCTTAAAAAGCTGAAAGATGTAGAGGCCATAACCTCAACCTCCGGCGACAGCTTTTCGGCAATTACGATCGAGTTTAAAACTAATGTAGACATTGATGAAGCCTTAAGAAAAGTCAAAGAAAGAGTAGACGAAGCCAAGATCGATCTGCCTGATGAAGCAGAAGATCCTGAAGTAATTGAAATAAATCTCTCTGATCTTCCCATAATGTCAGTAAATATCTCCGGAGACTATGGCTTAATAAAGTTAAAAGAGGTTGCGGAGAACCTAAAGGACCGGTTTGAAACTGTAAATGGAGTACTGAACGTAACCTTAGCAGGAGGTCTGGAACGTGAAATCCAAATTAATGTATTACCGGAAAAACTTAAAAAATACGGCCTGGCCTTAAATCAGATCACCCAGGCGGTTAAAGCTGAAAATATTAATATACCTGGCGGTGATCTTGACCTTGGGAAAGCCTCCTTTTTAGTGAGGGTGCCCGGCGAATTTACAGATCCGCAAGAAATTAAAGATCTGATTATCGATGATCCGGATGACCAGCTTATTTATCTAAGGGACATTGCAAATATCGAAGACGGCTATAAAGAAGAAGAATCTTTTTCCAGATTCAACAAAAAAGACAGTGTGTCGCTAAGTATCCAAAAACGGTCCGGTGAGAATGTAATCCGTGTTGCAGAAGCTATAAAAGAAATAATAGAAGAAGCAAAACCAAAATTACCAGCTACCACCAGAATATCTGTGATCGCAGATCAATCAACAGAAATCAGTGACTTGGTTGATGAATTGGAGAACAGTATTATTCTTGGCCTAACCTTGGTTGTGCTTGTCCTTTTCCTATTTATGGGAAAAAGGAATTCGGTTTTTGTAGGTATTGCCATCCCCTTGTCCATGCTGGTTTCTTTTATTGTTCTAAACGCTTTAGACATAACTCTTAATATGGTATTACTTTTCGGACTCATTTTATCTTTAGGTATGTTAGTTGATAACGCTATTGTTATTGTGGAGAATATTTACCGTTTTATTGAGGAAGGAATGCCCCGGGCCGAAGCTGCCAAAAAAGCTACCGCAGAAGTAGCCTGGCCGGTTATTGCTTCTACTGCCACTACCATTGCTGTTTTCTTTCCATTGTTTAATATGCCTGGCGTGGCTGGAAAATTTATGCGGTTTTTACCTATAAGTGTAACTACTACCATTACAGCCTCACTTTTTGTGGCAATGATCATCAATCCTGTAATCTGCGCTAATTTAATGGTACGCAAAAACAAGCTCACAAAAATAAAAGTCAGGTATAAAAAATTTCAGGATATTTATCGCAAAGTCCTGGAAAAGGCCCTGGCCAACCGCAGGAAAGTCTTGTTGCTTACAGTTGCTTCTTTTATTTCTATTGTTATGTTGTTCTTTATAACTAATCCAGGGTATGAGTTTTTTCCGCAGGTAACTCCCAGAGAGGTATATATAAATGTTGCAACTCCTGAGGATTCAACGCTAGAAAATACAAATGATGTTGTTATGCAGATCGAAAAGCTGCTCTGGAACCATCCTAATATCAAACTTTTTATTGCCACTGTAGGTACAGGTTCAAGCCAGGGGATGCTAATTAAAGCTGCCACCCAGCCTAACATTGCTAGGATAACAGTGGAGTTTAAGGACAAAGAAAAACAATCTGAAAATCCCAATGCAACGATCAAATGGTTAAGGGAAAAACTTATACTGATCCCAGGAGCAGATATTGAAATAACCCAGCAATCAATGGGGCCTCCGTCAGGTGCGGCGATCGGTATAAAAATTGCCGGGGATGATTATTCCCTTCTGTCCAAATATGCAGAAAAGATAAAAAACATACTAAGAAAAACGGAAGGTATAGTTGATATCAAAGATGATTATATTAAAGGTAAGCCTGAGATTATAGTTAAAATTAACAGGGAAAAAGCAGCTCTCTTGGAAGTAAATACTTCTTTAATAGCCTCAACTATTAGAACGGCAATACATGGAAGTACGATCTCGGTATTCAGGGAAGAAAATGACGAATATGATATCAAGCTTACTTTTCAAAAAGATGAACAGAACAATTCAAATTTACTTGACGAGCTGATCATTGCCGGCCCTAAAAACGCTCAGATCCCATTGTCTGAATTGGCTGATATATATACGGATATTGGCATGGGCTCCATTCAGCATTTGGATTCCGAAAGAGTGGTTACCGTGGAAGGATCACCGAAAAAAGGATTTCTGGCTGAAAGGTTGATCAGAGATCTGACTGTAGAGTTAAAAGATTTTCCTCTTGACGAGGGATATTCGATCGCATTTACAGGTGAAAATAAGCATCGGGATATTATGGCAGGGTACTTAAAAAAATCTTTTATTATAGCTATATTCTTAATCGCCCTTATTCTTGTTACCCAATTCAACTCCATAACACTGCCTTTTATTATATTATGCTCTGTTTTCTTATCCACAATGGGTGTGCTTTTAGGATTAATTATTTTTAGAAGGCCTTTTGGGATTATGATGACAGGTATTGGTATTATCTCTCTTGCCGGAGTTATTGTTAATAATGCCATTGTTCTTATAGATTATATCCGGCAGCTACGGCATTCCGGTATGGAAAAGATTGCTGCCGTAATCCAGGCCGGCTCCGTCAGATTAAGGCCAGTGCTTTTAACGGCTATTACTACTATCCTAGGACTTGTTCCTATGACATTTGGTATAAATATTAATTTCAAGCTTTTTTATAATAACCTTTTTTCACAGAATATTTTCAAGACTTTGTCTCAAACTTTTGTTTTTGGTTCACAAAGCACAGAATTCTGGGGTTCAATGGGCTCGGCAGTAACTATCGGTCTGGCTGTTGGTACGATCTTGACCCTTGTTGTGGTTCCTGTGCTATATGTTAGTTTTGATAATGTAAGTAGTAGGCTTTTTGTAAAAATCAAAGCCCTAAATGACGAAAAACTTTAAAAAATACATCTAACTCTTAAGGAGACCCGTTATGGTAAAAATCAAACCGTTAAAAGGCGTAATCCCAAAACCTGAACTGGCAGCACAAATTGCTTCACCGCCTTATGATGTTTTAAATTCAGCTGAAGCCCAAGAAATAGCAAAAGACAATGAATATTCTTTCTTGCATATCATAAAGTCAGAAATAGATTTCCCAAAGGAAACCGTTCCTTGTATGGATGATATTTTCCGTAAGGCCAAAGATAATTTCATTCGATTCCAAGAAGCTGGTTTTATGGCCCAGGACCTATCTGCTTGTTTTTATATATATCAAATACAGATGGGAAATCATATTCAAACAGGTTTAGTAGCCGGAGCTTCGGTTGATGAGTATAAAAGAAATATTATAAAAAAACATGAGCATACCAGGCCTAATAAAGTAGAAGACCGGGCAAAACACATAAAAAACCTAAACGCCCAAGCAGGCCCTGTCTTAATAACCTATCGCAACACAGAGGAGCTGCAAAGTTTTATAGATTCTTTTATAACCGGAAATTCATTTATTAATTTCGTGGCAGATGATGGGATCAGGCATACGCTTTGGCGGGTAGAAGAGCAAAAAGACATTGATAAAATTATGGCTTTGTTTAGTAAAATCCCCTGTCTTTATATAGCAGACGGTCATCATAGGTCAGAAGCAGCTGCCAGGTTTCAGGAAATGAAGAAAAAGAACAATCCTAATCATACAGGAGAAGAAAATTATAATTATTTTCTTACTGTTAGCTTTCCTGATGACCAGCTTAAGATTTTAGACTATAACCGCTGCGTAAAAGACCTGAACAATCTTAAACCGCAAGAAATAATTGAAAAACTTAAGGATAAGTTTTCCATAGAAAAAATTGATGTTACTGATCCGGAAAAGGCAAAACCAGTTCAAAGAGGCCATTTTTCTATGTATCTAGAGAATACCTGGTATTTATTAAAGGTCAAAAACGGATTAGTACCGCCGGATGATGTAGTCAATTCATTGGATGCGGCTATACTTCAGAACCATATTCTTAATCCAATATTAGATATTGATGATCCCCGCACAAATCCGCGTATCGATTTTGTAGGCGGGATCCGGGGCCTTAAAGAACTGGTCAAACGCTGTCACACTGACTGCCGGATTGCTTTTGCCCTATATCCTACTGGAATAGACCAATTGATGAATATTGCTGACGCCAATAAAGTAATGCCCCCTAAATCCACCTGGTTTGAACCAAAATTACGTTCCGGCCTGGTAGTTTCGAAAATGGATTAAAATATATATAGATAACTATGAAAGAGTATTTAGACCTACTTGAATATATACTAACTAACGGAGAAGAAAAATCTGACCGGACCGGCACAGGTACTCTTGCTGTTTTTGGTTACCAATTAAAACTGAATTTGGAAAAAGGATTCCCTTTATTAACCACTAAAAAGATCTTTTTTCATAGTGTTTTAAGAGAGCTGCTATGGTTCGTTAAAGGTTCTACTAATATCAATGACGGCCTAGTCCCGCATACTAAAATCTGGAATCCATGGGCAGATGAAAATGGAGAATTAGGGCCTGTTTACGGGTACCAATGGCGGAAATGGGATAAATATGATTTTGATAAAAATACCAAATCTTTTAATAAAACACATGTTGATCAATTAAAGATTGCCATTGAAACTATTAAAACCAATCCTTCGTCCAGAAGGATTATTGTTAATGCCTGGAATGTGGCGGATTTAGACAGAATGGCTTTACCGCCTTGTCATTTATTGTTCCAGTTTTATGTACTGAATGGCAGGTTAGATTTACAGCTTTATCAACGCTCTGCCGATGTTGCTATTGGAGTGCCTTTTAATATAGCTAGCTATTCTTTATTGTTAATGATGGTTGCTCAGGAATGTGGATTAAGGCCTGGGAATTTTGTGCATACTTTTGGGGATGCGCATGTTTATGTTAATCATATAGACGGTGTTAAAGAACAGCTGCGGCGTAAGCCAGGGGAATTGCCTCGGATAGAGATTGCTAAAAAGCCTTTTTTTGATTTGGAATTTGAGGATTTTGAGCTTGCGGATTATGATCCGCAGCCTTTTATTAAACTGCCGATAGCAGTTTAATAATTCATTTTTATACTTTTTACTTGCTGGTGAAACCAGCGGGTTTTAATCTTTAATTTCAAATTTCTAATTTTTTAAAAAATCTTTTGGTTCGTTGAAAATGTTTTTTTTTCATTTATATAATCTTTATGCATAGCTAATCTAGGGGGGAGAACCAAAAACTAAGCACAGCGCAGTTTTTTCCTAATAGCTGGTGAAACCAGCGATCTAATTTCTACTCTCTAATCTCTAAAACGTTTTCTGCGCTTGGTTTTTGGCAGATCATTCGCTAAAGCTCATTATTAGAAATTAGAGATTAGATCGCAGCCGTTGG
>JBHPDY010000050.1:0-11942 GCA_042577605.1 Candidatus Margulisiibacteriota bacterium | reverse complement strand
TTTCAAAAATATGAGGCTTTACTTAGAGCAAAGATCAATTCTGACCATTTTAAGCAGGTACATGAGCCTTTTCTGATTTTATATCAACAAAAAATGCGGGAAGAAATTTTAAACGCTAATACTATTTCAGGCTTTGCAACTGGCTTAAAGCGGTTGTGGAGAATGGAGGAAAAATACAAGGAGTTCATCAAGCCGGAAAGTTTAAAAAATTTTGTAGTTTACTTTGAGAGGAAAAAGCTAACTATGAATAAGCTGTATGGTAATCATCTAAATGAAAGAGTAGGTGATTTAAAGACCATTGTAAGCTTATTTAGAAAGGCTCAGGCACCTTTATTTGAGAGTATAGCAGATGTTCCTTCGGATATCGCAAAGCAGTTGGCAAATACTTTATCAAGAGATGAGATAGTTTTTGTTTTAAATACTCTCATAGTAAATGGTCAAAGCCCAATAGTTACAGCTTGTAGTTGGAAATTATTGAGTAGTAAGAATAATCTAAAAAAGAATCCGGGCCTGGCAAAAAGGTGCATTATGCTTTTGTTTGCTCCGGAAAATATGCAGAAAAAGAGTATGAGAGATTTATATTTAAAATACAACAGTAGAGTAATGAAGGTTGTAGCTAAGGATGAAACGTTGCATAAATATATTGCAAACTTTTACAAAGGCATGTTTTCCAAAACAGAAGAAGTAGTATTGAGAAAGCGGAAAAAGAAGAAAAAAATAAAAATAAGAAGAAAAAAAGTTCCAAAAAAGGAGTCTTTTGAAAGTAAAATTAGTGGAATATTGGTTAAGCTAGGGATTATTATGATAGCAACAGCTGTTTTTTTGACGATAGTTTCAAAGGGGACGGATTTTTTTAAGAGTGGAGTAAAGGGGAGCAAGTAATTATGGAATTTATTCCAAAGAAAATGAATGATATTCCAAACAAATTTAAAGTGTGACTTGAAATATGCCGCTTAATGTATTAAAAAATATCTGAATTGAATGTGTTGAACAATCGGCATATAATCATCCTATGGTTAAGGAAAAAGAAATAAGGGTAGCGTTATTAGGGAATCCTAACAGCGGCAAGACATCTCTCTTCAATGCACTTGTCAGAACTAACCAAAGAGTAGGTAATTTCTCAGGGGTTACGATTGAGAAATATGAAGGCCATATAAATTATGGGGGCTATAAGATCAAATTCATAGACCTTCCCGGAACTTATTCATTAACTGCCTACTCACCTGAAGAGCTTATTGCCCGAAATTATATCATTGAAGAAAAGCCGGATGTTGTGGTTGATGTTGTGGATGGCTCTAGCCTGGAACGGAATTTATATCTGACTACCCAGGTTATGGAACTGGAAACCAATATGATTGTAGCTTTGAATATGTTTGATGAAGTTGAAAAAGAAGGTATCAACATTGATTTTAAGCTGCTGCAAAAATTGTTTGGATCGCATATTGTCCCTACTTCTGCTGTAAAGAAAACCGGGATCCAATCTCTTTTAAGTCATATTGTCCGGGTCTATGAAAAACAGATCTATATTAAAAAGAATAAGCTGTCATTTAGATTAGAGCTGGAGGATAAGATCAATGAGATATGCGGCATTGTTGAATCTGAAAAACAATTGGAAAAATATCATAGCCGCTGGTTAGCGATAAAGCTTTTGGAAAATGATAAAGAAGTCTATAAATTGATTAAGGAATTTCCTATTTGGATACAGATTGAGGCCGTAATCCAAAAAAGTATTGCTGAATTTAAGGCCAAATATCGCAGTGATCCTGAAACAAGTATAACTGAGGATAGGCATGCTTTTATTAATGGTGCATTACTGGAAACCGTGAAGTTCCCGATTACAAAAAAGAAAAGTCTTACCGAAAAAATAGATTCCATACTTATTAACCGGATCCTGGGTTTTCCTATTTTCTTAGGTATTATGTGGTTGGTATTTCAGTTTACATTCAAGTTAGGTGAAGCGCCTATGGAGTGGATAGAGTCCTTGTTTGGTCTTCTGTCAAAAGCTGTTGCTGCTTTTGTTCCAGAGGGTATTGTACAGTCTATTTTGGTTGACGGAATAATAGCTGGAGTAGGGGGTGTTTTAGTTTTTTTACCCAATATTTTATTGTTATTTATTGCTTTAGCTTTCTTGGAGGGCACTGGATATATGGCCCGCGCTGCTTTTGTAGTTGATAAAATAATGCATAAAGTTGGCTTACACGGGAAATCGTTTATTCCTATGATGACCGGATTTGGCTGCTCAATTCCAGCTATTATGGCTACGCGTACCCTTAAGAACTGGGGTGACCGGCTTACCACAATCATGATAATTCCTTTTATGAGCTGCGGTGCTAAACTGCCGGTCTATGTGCTTCTAATTAGTGCTTTTTTTTCCACGAATGTGGCAGGAAATATGCTTTTTGGGATCTATATCTTTGGTATTGTCGTAGCTTTGCTTTCCGCTAAGCTCTTGAAGAAAAGCTTATTCAAAGGAGAATCAGAGCCTTTTGTTATGGAACTGCCGCCATATAGGATACCGACTTTAAAATCTATTTTAATCCAGGCCAAGATCAAAGCAGCAATGTACCTGAAAAAAGCAGGGACTATAATTTTAGCTGCTTCTATTATTATCTGGATAGCCGGCAATTTTCCTCAGAACAAAATATTAGAAGCTAAGTATGAAAGACAGATACAGACTATTACTACAAATCAGGAACTTGCAAAAGAAAGAAAAGCAGAGCTTGTCTCCCAGCTGGAATTGCAAAATCAATCGGAACAACTGGAGTATTCTATTGCCGGTAGGCTCGGTAAAGTTATTGCGCCGGTTATAAAACCGCTTGGCTTTGATTGGAGAATTGGGATTGCTTTAACAACCGGAATAGCTGCTAAAGAGGTAGTAGTATCAACGTTAGGTACCATTTATTCTTTGGGCGCAGTAGATGAGGAATCCGTAGATTTAGCGCAAAAGCTGCAGGATGATCCTAATTTTACCAGGGCAACTGCTTTATCACTGATGGTATTTGTATTGCTTTATATACCCTGTATAGCAGCCATAGGTGTATTTAAAAAGGAAACAGGATCTTGGAAATGGATTGGGATTTATGCCCTGTATTCTACTTCGGTTGCCTGGGTGTTTGCTTTTTTTGTTTATCGGTTGGCTTTGATTATTTATTAAACTAATTATACGTAGGAGAAGTAATAATGAAAAAAATCCCTATCAAAGAAGCTATTTCATTCTATAAACCAAATATAAGTGTTTTTGTTATTTCCGTAGATGAGAATGATAAACCAAATGGTATGATTACAAATTTTAATATGAAAGCATCCCTTGATCCTCCGCGTTTTGCAGTGGGTTTATCAAAAAGGAGTTATACCCAGGAATTAATTCATAAAAGCCAGGAATTTGTCATTGCAGTTGCAAATAAAGAAATGGAGGAAGATTTACTGTTTTTTGGCACTAATCATGGAGATAAAGTTGATAAATTCAGCGTTACCAATATTCTTACCCAAAAAGCTACTGAAGTTAGAACTCCTCTACTATCAGGAGCTACTATTAATTTTGAATGTAAGGTAATCCAAACAATAGATGCGGGTGACCATTATATATTTTTAGGAGAAGTTTTAGCTGCGCATTTGGATTCTACTAAAAAGGTGCTTATTAATCTGAAAGGTAATAAAGAGCAGACGTGGATTTTTAAGGAATTTTAGTAACCTCAAACTACGGGCAAATTTTATAGGCGGAAAGATGCTGAAATTTAGCGGTCAGAAATTTTTCCGGTATTTTGCAACAGGCCCTAAATTGACTTAAAGGTATTTTTTGAGAAAAAACACTTATTACGCGTAAGTAATTTAAATAAAACGTGAAAAAGTGGATTAATTGTTTTAGGATTATCAGTTATTCAATCTAAAGCGTGAAAAAAAGATCTATTAGTGGCGATATTCACGATATAATTGACATTAACGTGAAAATATGCGATCATATTAATGATGTCAAAAACTCTTAGTGTTTATAACAAGATAAATTTTCTGCGAGAAAGATTTTATAGGGCTGCTATAGGTAAAGAGTCTCTGATTCAACTCATATCAGAAAATGAAGTTGCAGAACAAGTTTATAATTCAAATGCGATAGAAAATAGCACCCTGACTCTTGAAGAAACAGAAAGAATATTGCTCCAGATAGACTTGGATAGGTATATTAGCGAAAGGGAACTGTTTGAAGCGAAAAATCTTGCTCGCGTTGTTTCCTATATAAACAAGAAAGCTAAAGAACAAGAATTAACATTAGATGCGATTTTATTACTCCACAAAATGTTAATCTCAAATATTCGTGATGATGTAGCAGGAAGATTTAGACAGAACAATGAATTTGTTCGGGTTGCCAACCATATAGCTCCTCCACCTAAAGAAATAATTAGTAACCTTCAAAAAATGCTTGTGAACTATAATTCAACAAGCCATGAAAATATTATTAAGCGAATCGCTAAGTTGCATCTTGAATTTGAGTATACACATCCTTTTATAGATGGAAATGGTCGTATTGGAAGAGTTCTTAATAACTACTTGCTAATCAGAGAAGGATTTGTTCCAATAAATATTAAATTTATTGATCGGAAAATGTATTACAACGCGTTTAAGGAATTTGATGGGCCAGGTAAAACAGTAATTATGGAAGAAATAGTTGGAAAGGCCCTTACTAATAGTTACTACAAACGACTAGCCTACTTGGAAGAAAAAAAAATAATCACTCTTAATCAGTACGCAAAAGATAAAAAACTATCTCATTCAAACTTAATCAACAAAGCTAATCGTCAAACTATTGAGGCTTTTTTAGAAAAAAATATTTGGAAGATTGGAATTTAATTTGCTGGTAAATTCGTGGGATTGTTTCAGCTTGTTATTACAGTAAATATACAGTTTCTTGGATGTCTTTAATCAATTCATTCCAGTATTTTGTTGTGCCCCATTGCGGGAAATGATGGCTAAAACCTTTATCATTACGCTGAAGTGCACACCAGCCTGAAAAATGTAATATGCGCATGACTTTTAAGATTGGTATTAGCTCTAAGGACGATAAATTGAATTTATTAAATGTTTCATATCCTTTTAAAAACCAGGAAATTTCTGTTTCATAATTTTCAGGTTTTCCAGGTAATAACATCCAGAGATCCTGGACCGCAGGCCCAATACAGATATCATCAAAATCAATAATAAACAGGCCTTCGTCCGGACGGTGAATTAAATTACCTTTATGGCAGTCTCCATGAATTAAGAATAATTTTTCTTGTTCCATTGAGTTTTTGGTTTTTTCTAAAAATAGGTTGGTTATATTTTGTAAAGATGAGATGTATTTCTTTGGAACGATATTATTATTAAGTAAATAGTTCATACACTTATTAACAACTAGGTCTGGTTTCCATAATTGTCGCTGAGATTGAGTGATGGTTTTTCCAATTAAATGCAAACGTCCTAGCATCTGACCAATGCGTTGCCAGTGATCTTTTTGGAATTCGTCCATCGCTTTTCCACCTTTTTTCGGAAAAATGGCAAAAGGTATGGAATCTAGAAAGAAAAGAGATTGATCCTCAAAGCAAAGAGGTGCAATAACATTTAATTCATGGTCTTTTAATTTAAATAGGAATTCATGTTCTATTAATATTTCTTTTATATTCCATCTGTCCGGGCGGTAGAACTTAACTATAACTTTTTCATTATGCTCGTTTTTAGTTAATTCAAATACACGGTTAATATAACTATTGCGTTGTATAACAAGATTTGATAGTTTCTCATTAAGCACTTTTTCAACAGTATTGAGAATTGCATCGTGGTTAAGTGATTTCCAGATGTCCATAGTAATAGGAATTATATCAGAGATGACTACCATAGGTAACGGATTCTTAAGGGCGATAGCCCTTAAATAATAAAATATTCTTCTTTCTTTTTAGGCTGTGAAGTGCGCAGCACTTCAAAAGACTAAATGACTAAAGAGGTTAATATTCGCTTATCTCCATTTTTTTTATTATAATATGAGTTATATGGGAGAACTCGCAAAATTATTTAACACTGAAAGTAAAAAATTCTCAAAAAAGAATTCCAAACAATCTTTGATCGCTTATGTCCAGAAAGAAATGCTGGGTATTAAAGACTTTAATGTACTGGCAAAGCGGTTGCTGGTACTTTCTATGTCTGTGGCTGATGCTGATGGTGGTACTTTTTACCTTGAAAAAGACAAGGGTTTAGAGTTGTATCTATCTTTAAACCGTTCACTGAATCTGGAAATAAAGCCCACTAAGTCAGGTAAAAAGCGTACTATTCCTATTTATGATAAAAAAACAAATAAACCAATACGCAAATTTGCCACAGTTCGCGCTTATATAGACCAAAAATCAGTTAATATAGACGATATGAAAAGTCCTGGGCTGGAACTGTCTGCCAGTAAACAGTTTGATAAAATGCATAGTTATAAAACAAAGTCCATTCTATCCGTACCTCTGATAAGTAATAAGACTTCATTTGGCGTCTTGCAGCTTATTAATGCTAATACAAGCGAAGGAGAAAATGCTCCTCCTTTTCAAACAGAAGTAGTTGAACAAGTTGAATCCATATGTGAGGTTGTGGCCAGCCTGCTTTTTGGCCAATACCAAGACAAGATAGAAGCTACTGCCCAGAAAGAACAGAAAGCTGCTGAAAAAGCAGCAGAAAAAGAATTGCAATCAGCAGGTTTACCATCCCCACCAACAGGCAAGCAAAAGGCTATGAAACTGTTAATCTATGCCATTATCATTATCCTAATCACAATTTTTGGATATAGGAATAGGGATAAGATTGGGAAAATGCTTAAACCTGGTAAGTCCACTGTGCAAGAGCAGAAAGCAGCGAAAAAAGCTCCAAAAAAGCTAAAACCTCTTAGGACTTCTGAAGAAGCTCAAAAAGTAAAAAGGAAGAAAGCCATTTTGCGTCCAACCGGTCGATATTTTAAGGCTGGTGAATCTGATTCCGAACCAAAAAAAAGAAAATAGGCTTCATTCTATCATTCATAGGTGTTTTGATCGGAAATTATGAAAGTAATTGTACGGTTTATTGGATGTCTTTAATTAAGGGTAACTATGCTATGAGTTATGTAGCAGGATGTGCATTTCCTAATTAGTTTCCGGCATAATATCTAGTAACTTTGGACTTTTATCATATGGACCACCTTCTTTTGGTTCGCTTGTTGTTGGGTGAGTAGTAATCATACCCATTGTATGAAATGAAACATCCTTATGCTTTTCTCCTGGAAGTGCTCCAAACATAGATTTATATTGGGATTTCGTAATCGAACCTTTCATGGCATTTTTTAAATTGGTAAAAAAAGCGTCATTAGAACTCAGTTTTTTTGTTCCAATAGCGCTAAAAAATGTGCTTAATTTATCTTTTTCACCATCAGGCCGAGCTCCTCCTTTTGGATTAGTATCGCTCGGATTTCCACTTAAAAATTCATCAACTGTGTATAATCCTTGGTAACCTTGGAATACTTGAAAGGAATCAGGGCCTTCTTTTTGAATAACAAAGGTATGATAAGATTGGTCTGATTGAAATTTTAATTGTATTTGAGATGGTTCCTTAGTATTGCTCATCCAGTCCTTGAGACTATTTTCAAATTCAGTTCCTTTATCTTTACCGGTAAATAACTTGAAATTTGCTAAATTAGTATTTGCTGTCTTTGATGCTAAAGATGAATTAGCTTCATTAACTATAGAAAAATAGTTTTCTTCTCCACCAAGCGCAAATGACATTATTGAACCTGCTACAGCATCGCAGATAGATCTATTAAATCCAGGACTTTTTTCTATTTTTGATGTGTCTATATCTTCAATTCCTGATAATGCGCGAGGCCAAAATATTCTCGGCGAAGTAATTCTATCCTTTGGATCACTTCCCTTAGCATGTTCTTTTGTTATAAGTATTGGTGCAGGTCTTTTGTCACGGAATGTTTTGGGAGCAACAGAAAGCGAGACACTCACATCAGTTGTTGTTTCTTTTGGTGCAGGTTTACCAATTTCATTGCTTGATCCTTCTGGTTTTAACTTTTTAACGTTTGTATCACCTACCGGGCTTGTTACCATTTCATTCCTCCTAAATAATTTTATTATTTTTCAAACCGAGTGCTTCCAAGCTGAGCAAATGGAATATTAGCCTATTTTCTAATTTCCTTCTTCTCATAAACCATAGCTAAACCTTGATGGATGTCTCGTGAAGCTGTGTTTAGATCTTTTACAAATGATTCTAAAAACTGTGGTGACATTAGCTTGCCTTGGGTGCGTAATTCACCGTTTGATATTTTGTATTCGCTTAATTTGGCTTGGCTGCCGTTGCTTTTTTTTATTTTTAGCATGTCAGTGGTGATTTTTAGGATATATGTAAGACCTTCACTGCTGGCCTTTAATTTGTTTTTTATGACAGTAAAAAAGCTGATATCCGGGTGTTTTTGGAATAGCTTGGATATTTTGTCTTTGATAATGTTTTTGTATTTTTCTGTTTGATTTCCTTTTTGGCTACCAGCATTAGGTTCTGGAGGTGAAATTTTTAAATGTGATTGAATATTTGAATGTTTTAGCTTTTCAGCTAATTGTAGATGTTCAATGTTAATGAATTCCATTATATTTAACCTACCTTAATATTTTTTGTTATTATTTATACCCATAAAGACTTATTTTTAAACATTGAAAATAATCTTAAGGAATATGCAATCTTTTTTTATTTTGTTCGATAAGGAAATAGAGGTTTCCAAATAAAATAAATTATTTAGTGAGGAATGGTTATGATAATTTTTAATAAAATTGTTAGTGTAAAAGAATTTAACGAAGTGATTGGTATTAAAGATACTAAGCTTACTGAAAAAACTTCGGTTTTTGATCAGCAAAATACACTTTTTAGCATCTGTGTTGATACAAAGCACTTAGAAAGATATAAAGATATTTGTAAGGAATTAGAGAAACAGGATGAAAACCTATCAAAAGTGTTAACACTGTTTCTATCTGAAGAGGGCAAAAAACAACTGGATCAAATTGCCATAACTCGTTCAGGAATGGAGAGCGAGGCTGGAAAAATCTATGATTCTCCCGAATTTAAAAAATGGAAAACAGAGCTTAATAGTACTATTGAGAATATGGTTGAGAACCTTAAGAAAGAATTATTGAAAAAAATAGATGATGATCCAGAAAAGGAAGCCCAGTTATCAAAGGCAATGGATATAGTAAAAGAGCATTTGAAGATAGTTATAACTAATCCTATAGGTATTGGTTTTATGGATTTTGTAGAAGTTTTTTATGATAAGGATATTCAAAAAAAATATAGTTCTATTAAGAATCCGGAAAAATTATCAAAAAAACAAAAATTCCAGTGGGAAATTATTAATGGATTAAATGGATTAAAAGATTGGATGGCTGATGTTTATATACTTTATAAACATTTATTTGTAGCTATGGGAAAGCTTATGGGGGTTAATACTTCTTGGAATTCTAGTTTTAAGAAAAAAGATAAATTTAAAAAAATGGATAAATTTAAAAAAATGCAAATAGAAATATATGCTAAAGAAGAAAACCGAAGGGAAGAGATTATTAATTCCTTGATCGGTTTCAAATCAGATGATTCTAAAAAAATAATCAATGACATACTAAGGCTTTTGAAGTTTTTTAAGGATAACCTGGATAAATATAAACAGTCTCCAAGGAAAGTTGTAGAAGAGTCGAAAAATATAAGTAAGGCTTTAGAGCAAGGCCCAGAAAAATTAATAGAAGTGGTTAATAAAGTCGAGGAAAAAAAAGTAGTTGAACCAGTTGTAACGGAAAAGAAAAACGATCAAGTTTCACAAGTTAATATACAACCTCTAAAACCAATAGATATACAAAAAATTCTGGCTGAATCAAAGCCCTTTCTTTCAACTATAGAACTGAGTTACCACTGGATAATTGAGGTTAGTACGAACTATAGGAAATTTGAATTTGAAAATATAAAATATTATTTAAAGGAATTACAAAAATTATATAATAAACGTGAAAAGATGAAAGTTAGCGAAACAGAGATAAAGCCTGAAGAACAAAAGTTAATGAAAGATATTGTTTATTGTTTAATAAAAACTAATCAGACTGAGGAAGTTGTTAGATATATGAATGGTCATCGGCCTAGCCACGGCATTAGAGGTAAATTTAAAACAAGAAATCTTTTTTATGCTTGTTATACAGAAAGGAAGTATAAAAAAGCAATAAATCTAAGCCAAGAAATGAATAGGGATGGTGACAAGATAGGTTATTTAATCTCTCAAGCATTATTACATTCAAAAGATAGGATAATAACTGGTGCTATTGATAATAAAAACCAAGGATATCCAGAATCAATAGATTTATTGCGAAAAGCTAAAAAACACATTGAGAAGGAATCAGGTGCTGATACTTATAAATGTATTTTTGATAATTTATATAAAAATTTAGTCAAATTAGAAAAATATCAAGAAGCTCTTAAGGAAATAAAATGGTTTATTGAAAATAATCCTGTTAATTATAAAGGCAAGGCTGGTGTTTTTGATTTTGGTCATACATTATTTTTAATGAGTGAAGATAAAAACGTTTCTGAGAAATGGCTTAAGTTTTATGAAGAAAAAATATCTGGAAAATATAAAGATTACCATTTGTTGAATAATATGGGATTGGTGTATTTTAAACAAGGTAATTTTGATTCAGCTGCTGAACATTTTTTAAGAGCGATAGCTTTAAACAAAGGGAGGTTTGAGGCTTATTATAATAGTGGTCTTTTAAAACTTATAAAGGGATTAAACCTTCTAAATGAGTTATGTAAGAATATCCAGCCTTCTACTAGTTTTAAGGATTGTATGGATTATTTAAATAAAAGCAAAATCGTAGAGAATTTAATAAATGCCCAGGATGGATTTAGAAAGGCTAAAAACTTATATATACTAAATAGACCAAAATTTACTAAGAAGATAGATGTTTCTAGGTGTGAAAAAGATTATGATATTGCAACTCAGGAACTGAAAAAACTAGATCAATGGAGACAATCCCTGCTAAGCTGTCAGACACCCAAACGTGATGCTAAGGAGTCAACACTTTCCTAGTTGGCATAATTTAGCAGTTGCTTGTTTTATTCAGACAAGCTGAATGGCGGATATTCGTCCGTAATAAGCATAAATGCATATGCGCAAACTCTTAAAGACCATCGTATAACACCAACCACAAACTCATGAATTTTTGCCGGGTATTTACCTGTAAATAGAATAGAAAACCAAGCAATTATAGTTAATAGTATTACTGAAATATGCAGAAATATTAATATAACGTAGTGTGGGATTGCCAGAAACCATTTAACCAATGGCATACCGCGTGATAGTTCAGCAGCAGCATTAGGATATTTTAATTCCAGGTTAACAGATTGGTCTTCATCAAAGGATGGATATTCATCTCTCAGTAATAACAAATAGGAGGAAACTCTTAAAGAAAATTTTGTTATGGCAAAATTCCAATCAAACCACCATTTAGGATATTTTTTTCTGAATAATATAGCTAAAAGACAAGGTAAAAATAATATTCCCGCAAAAGCCAAACAATTATCGTTAAAACCAGTTACCAGTAAGAGAACAAAAACAATTGGAATAGCATAAAACAATCTGAAAAAGACTGTTAATCTGTTTGATTTTTTCGGATGAGCTATGGAAAATTTAAGACATGAAAAAGATTTATCTATTTGATTTGTCAATTTAATTCCTCCTGATACGGATTTATATAATTATTATATCTCTTATTTCATTTAAATAAAATTTTAATAGCAGTAATTAATGAGGGATCATAAGGGCGGCAGCCCTTATAAAAAACTCACTCCACAGGCTGTGAAGTGCACAGCACTTCAAAAGAATAAAGAGTTACAAACTGGCCCACAATAGTGTTGGTGAAAAAAAACAGATTTCAGCAACTTTA
>JBHPDY010000049.1:0-12195 GCA_042577605.1 Candidatus Margulisiibacteriota bacterium | reverse complement strand
ACGAAGCAAACGCAACCGAAATTGGTGCATAAAATGAAATTATTAAGAAAATTGTACGATAACTTATTGAAATAATAATTTTTCAAAAAATGCCGAGAAATAGTAATAATTAACTGCTTCTCGCTTAAAATATTTCATTCTTGGGGGGATTTGGTTTATCATTAAAAATGACCCTGGCAAAATGCCTGAATCTAGGGGGCTTTTTAAGGAAGGGATTTGTCCTTTGTTGAAGAAACTTTTGCCTCAAGAGTTAGACTTGGATTTGAAGCTTATTGGTGTTCGGGAATTTTTTAAAAAATACTTGAAAATTAGCCGGGATTTAGCTTTATTCAATGTTCTTATGAAGAAACTTAAAAGTACTAAACGTAAGGTTTTATTTCTAGAAGATTTTAGGGAAATTTATAAGGGTTATAAAGATACTAACCTGGGTAGTGACTTAGAATTATTCTTTAAAGACGATTATCATACTGTACCAAAAACAAGGATATCGGAGTCTGTCTTCCAGGATATAGAATCGAGAATGGATAAAAAGCAAAAATATACGCAGAAATCTACTTCTGACGTTTACAAATGTACCCGTTGTATGAAATTTAGCATATTCACTGAGAAAATATTGAAGAAGAGAGTGCTAAATACTAAGAAGCATGATGTGACGTTAGATAAAAAAGAAAAAGGTTCTAGGAAATGTTTAACATGTAAAAAAGCCTTAACAGAGAAAGAAAGAATGTTTCAAGGCGAAATTATACTTAAGCCTAAGCAGCTTAATTTAAAAGAACTAGAAAAATTAAGGCCAACAATAGAATCCTTTATTACTAGTGATGGGATTTATGAGGCACTAGCAACTATATGTAACAAGTGCTACCAAATTTCTATACTGAATAAAGATGATTATTCTAGGGGATTAAATGATAAATGGTTTACTATATGCCCAAAGTGTAATAGCGGCTGTATAAAAGAAACCGAAATAGGCCCATTCGAAAAAGCAATGGGCCAGATTTTGGGAGAAGGGGATTTTAAAAATATAGTTTCTCTAAAAGAATATAAGCTTGTTTTCAGTACAATAAAATCTGAGATTAAGTCTTATCTAGATAAGCTAATCAAGATTTTCCATAGTAAAGAAGCAGAAGATTTGCGCCAATCAATAAATGAGCAACTTGAAAATGGAGATGAAGTAGTGTTTTTAGGCAGTAAGAAGAATGTGAAAAATATTATCATACATGGAGATACTTTAATATTAATGCTAGATGGTATTGATAATTATCAAGAGTCACATATTTACTCTTTTCGTTTAGATAACAATAAAATAAAGGAGTGTAACTATATTTTCCGGCCAGTTCCTAAGGGATTGATTTATGATATAGATATATTTAATAAAAAAGTAGTTACTGTTTCCGAAAATAATTATGTGAGATTTTTAGACCTAAATAAACCTACTCCGCCAAATATTCTGGAATTATTTAAGGAAGAAACAAACGAGATAATTAAAATACTGGATGAAGCTATTTCTAAAATGGAGCTCGAGGATAAGAATTTATTTTTTGGAACATATTCAGGGAAGATTTATCATTATCAGCTTAATGATTCTAATACTTATAGACGCAAAGGCTTAATTCTTTATCCTGAGGAAGAAGATGAGGTTACTGGTTTAGACATAAATAACGGCAAGCTATTATATACGACCCTTGACGGGATTGTTTCTATTATAAACATAAATGATAGGAACGTGGAGATGAAAATAAAGTGTAAAAGTCAATCAAAAGCTTTTTGGATTGGAGAAAAAGGCGATGCTTTTATTCTTATTTCAGAAAAAGGTGTTATAGCTAAATTTAAAAGGATTACTAAACCTAATAAACAAGATAGCTGGAAAAAGAAAAATATTATGAAAATTAAAAATGCGAATCTTATTCAGCATGTGTTCGGTGTTGGTGCAATTAAGTGGGATAAAAACTCGTGGTTGGAACCATTTTTAGTGGAGAGAGATATTGTAGATAATGCTAAATTTGAACTAAATGGTAAGAATATGAAAAAGGTAAAGAAAAAGCAAAAGGAAGTGGAAAGGCATAATTTGATAGTAGCAGGTTGTAGTAAAGGCTATTTGTATATCAAGGAAAAAGGAAAAAAGAAGTTTGTCGTCAAGATATCCGATTCAAAGATAACAGGTTTTCAAATGATTGATAAAGAGCGTAACCATTTTGTTGTCTGTGCAGAAGATGGTACGGTTAAAGTGTTTAAGGGAATTATAAACAGCAAGTCACATAAAAAGATATCTGGCTGGAAATGTATTAAAACATTTAAAAAGACTGAATCTGCTGTTAGCCTGGCATATGGGGAAGGCAAAATATATGTTGGGACAGACGATGGGCATTTAGTGACTTACATATTTAAACCAAATAGCAAAATAATTTAGTTTGGCATTCTAATATCCGCAAAAAATTATGCATATTAATTAAAATAAGAGTGACAAAAATGATTTTTTAATGTACAATCAATATAATACTAGCAATAAAAGGGAGCTGCATAATGCCAGTGGGTCCAATTGGACAAATTAATAACGTTTTACCACAAATGCCCATAAGTGCAGCTAATAATTTCAAACCTCCCCCTACTCCTGGAAGCCAGATTAATTATTTTTATATTTTTGAACCTATCAGTCCTTTACTGTTTGTCTTGGGGGCTGCTGAGGATAGTAAAGATGCTTATAATTTGAAAGATAAAGAAAAAAGACAGAAAGATATTCATAATACAAAGAAAAATAAGAAATACTTTTTTGGTTCTGGCTGAAAAACTATAAATGCATTATTTTGAGGGCGGGATCTTTGCTTTTTCCCAGATAAAAAGAAACTGTTTCCGGTAGGCATCGGCCAAACTTGGATTTTTTATAATAATGACCTGTTGGGGAGGCCCCCAGACGATCATAGCGACTTTTGGGCCATAGATATAGATGGGTGTGGGATTAAAAAAGTTTTCCGGTATCCAACGATACTCTGACTCTTCACCGGCAATAAAATGAGTATCCCCTTCCCTGGCTAACAGCTTTTCTGTTATTCCTGCTTCAGCTAAACGTTTGATATGGGAGAGAATTGCTTTTTCGTCTGACTCCAGGAATTTTTTTTCATCTATACCATTAATAAATACCTCTCCGCCGTAATCTTTCAAGGTGTTGTATACGTCGTCAAGAGCTTTAGCCATACTGCTGGGGCCTTTTAGAGTGGTAACCAATCCTTTTATGGAAGTAAGTTCTTCGATATGAACACCTAAAGCCCTGGCTAAATTGCCCATGATTTTTATGGAAGGATTTTTGATAACTCCGGATTCAATTTTGGTAAGCGTGGTATAAGGAACATCAGCTTTTCTGGAAAGGGCTTCTTGAGTTAAACCTGCCCTTTTTCGAAACTCTTTTATTCTAACTTCTATTTCTTCTTTTTTCATTATTAGTATATTTTTATTTATTTACTTGTTTAAGTCAACACTATCTAATAAAAATTATACCAGACGAACCTCGTTTTGAAGTAGGTTAAAAAGATGTTTACGTACTTCAAAGAATTCTTTTGAGCTTGTTTCTTTGTATTTTTCATGGTGCAGGCAGATTAATTCTTTCTGGCGGCCTGGCCTGGCAGTCATTACCAGTACCCTATTGGCCAAAAGGATAGCTTCATCTATCTGGTGGGTTACCAGAACTATGGTCTTGTGAGTGATTTTCCAAAGGTCCAGGAGAAACTGTTGCATTAAATAGCGGGTCTGGGCGTCTAACGCACCAAATGGCTCATCCATTAGGAGCACACGGGGTTTGATCACCAGGGCACGGGCAATGGCTACCCTTTGCTGCATTCCCCCGGATAATTGGTATGGGAAGGCATTTATGAATTCCTCAAGCCCTACCTGCTCTATGATATTAAGGGCCATATTTTTTCGTTCCTTTTTGTTTACTCCCCGGATTTTAAGCGGGAATTCTACGTTCTTTTGTATATTTAGCCAGGGAAAAAGAGATGGTTCCTGATAGATTAAACAGCAGTTAGGATTGGGCTTGGTGATCTTTTCATTATTGAGAAAACAGGCGCCTTTAGTGGGTTTTTCAAGACCGGCTAGGATTTTTAGAAGTGTGGTTTTTCCGCATCCTGAAGGGCCCAAGAGAGCAAAAATTTCTCCCTTAGCGACATTAAATGAGAGGTTTTCAATGGCAGTGACCGGAGAACTGGAATCATTCATCACCTTGGTAAGTCCTTGGACTTCTAATACAGTTTGGTTGTTATCGGGTTTTTTATCAGACATGCTTAGTCTCCTGCTTCCACCATAAGAAGTGTTTTTGCACAAACATAAAAATATGGTCCAAAAGGTAACCAGTGAAGCCGATCAGGATCATGGCTACAAAGATGATCTTTACATTAAATAATGCTCTGCCAACCATAATCATAGCGCCTAGTCCTTCGGATACGCCTACCATTTCAGCAGCCAGAACGCTCATCCAGGCGGCAAAGAGGTTTATCCTTAGTATTAGGAATAGTGACGGCAGAATAGAAGGCAGGATAACATAGATCATAATTTGTATTCGTGAAGCTCCTAGAGTACGGGCCGTATTTACGTAAATTGGTTCTGCGTTTGTAATGCTGGAAACAGTTGCTATACAAATTAAGAAAAACACACCAATGACAACCACAAAAACCGCTGGTTTATTACCTATACCAAACATGATCATAGCAAAAGGGATCCAGGCAATTGGTGAAATAGGTGCGCATATTGTAATAATGGGTAAAAGTATTCTTCGAAGCCATTTAAAATACGAGATGAGAGCGCCTGTAAAAAGCCCTAGTACAAAGCCGATGCTGATACCGGCTATTACCCGCCAAAGAGTGGCCAGAATAGAATTCAAGATAAAAAACTGAGGCCCTTTTTGGGCATAATCAATTTTAAAGAATTCCAGCCGGTTTTTAACGAAAACTTCTTTAAATAATTCGTGAGGAGGCGGTAATAGTTTAATATTTATGAGATCAAAATAGGCTAATAGTTCCCATAAAAGAAAGAAACCGATAATTACAATAATATTATAAAAAAAATTCTTGGGAATTATTTTTATGAATTTGTTTTTTAACAATTTATTTTTCACTAATTTACTCTATTTAAGATTAGAATCACGTCTCTACTTTGTAAATGACTTTATTTTTACTGCTTTCCAGAGTTCTGGGTGCTCCTGGATTACTTCATTTAACAGGGTAAAATCAAAAATGTCTTTGTTAATATTTTTATCAATATATCCCAGTTCTTTTAGGCTTTTGCTGCGGTTTATTATAAATTGGTCCTTATCTCTAATGTCAATTCCCGGAGGCTGCGAACGGCCAGCTAAAACAATATCTTCTTTATTAGCCTTATAATACTTGCCGACGCAACAGTCAATTGCCTCATGATAATGCTGTTCTACAAAAGCTTCTGCTTTTAACATGCCGGCAATTATGGCTTTTAGGGATTCTCGTTTTGTGTCAAGTGCTTTTTGGCTTGTAACTAATACACAGTCCGGATGTGATCCGCCCCAAATATCTTGTCCTTGGATAATTACTTCTGCTTGATATTTTTTAATGGCCTGGGTGGCATAAGGCTCTACATGGGTCATTGCATCAATTGAACCATTGGCAAAAGCAGTTATTAGTTCAAAGCCATCAGTGAAATAGATCATTTTGAAGTCTTTTTTGGAGAGCCCTACTTTTTTGAGCGCATCATAGGCAGTCACTTCCAGGGTATCTGCCCTGAAGGTACCTATCTTTTTTCCTTTCAGCTTTTCAGGTGTGTTGATACCTTTTTGGCCCAGTAGATAAAGGCCGTTTAAGCCGCTCCCGGAAATTATCTTGATAGGCATACCATTGGCATAGGCTGTGATCACATTGGTAAATGGGGTGACAGATACATCCACTGCCCCGCTGCGCAGGGCTGCGGGATGGTCAGCCCAATTTGCAATATACTTTAGCTCCAATTCTACATTGAACTCTTTGGCAGTTTGTTTTTCTGCTGTTATAAAAAGAGGAATGTTGCATAAGCCAAGGCTGTGAGTGGCAATTATTTTTTTGTATTTGGAGTTTTGATCGGATTTTTTACCACAGCTATATAAAACTAATGATAAGGAAATGGTAGTGATAAAAAATAATAGTGAGTTTGCAGATAAAAACTTTATTTTGGGCATTTTATTCTTCCTGTTTTAAATTATTTAACCAGCAATATAATGCTAGCAATAATGAATTTTATCATTAGTTTTAAATAAATTTCAAGCATATATTTAGTATTCCTTTAGTCTTTTGAAGTGCTGCGCACTTCACAGCCTGAGGAGAAAGTTTTTTTATAAGGGCTGCCGCCCTTATGATCCCACATTAACCTCAAACAACTAAATGATTACTATATTTAATATATTTGTTTGCTAAGGCTAACTCGCAAACAAACTAATAAAAAGTATTAAATCTCAATATGTAGAGAGCTACCTTTAGGCGTTGGTTTATGTCCCAGAATAATACTTGCTTTTTCTTCGATACTACTAAATGGAGAAAGAACTTTGGATATTAGTTTCAAGAGGTTTTTGTCCAGTGCTTTATTATTGTGTAGTCTGCTTAAAAAAAGGTTGATATTTTTTTCATGACTAAGTTTGACGGTTTCGCCGAATTTTCCTGTAAGGCACTGTTCCAAATATCTATGCAATGCTTGAAGTTGTTCCTGTATTTTTTTTTGTTTTTTCTCTGCTTCACGCTGATTATTAAGTTTATAGAATGCTTTTAATTCTTTGCTCATTTTTGCAATTTTGTCTGCATATCCTGTAACTATTGTTTCTGGTTTTTCTTTAGGCGCTTCTTTTAGTATTCCTTTCTTAGCCTGGGGTTTTGCTGGGTTATGACGTACTCCGTGATGAATGACCATAATAATACCTCCTTATTAATTAAGATAACATATAGTATGTATTCCCAAGATGCAAATTAATTAAACAAAAAAGTGTCTGATACCTTTTTTGTTTTATCTTTTTTATAAGATATTTCTTGCATCCCTAATTAAAAAATAATACTATTATTTTATAGTTCTAATAAATTAATACTAAATTTATAAAAAACATCTAATTTTACGGTAAAATAGGTTTAATTTTGCAGTTTAAGTTCTGAAAAGATGTATAAAAAAGCTTTATTTATAGTTATTTTATTACTATAAAGAGTAACTCTTATTAAGAGTGAGTATTAATAAAGGAGTTGAAGTTCATGTTTTAATGATCAAATGCCTTTGGATTCTCAATTAATTGGATAAGGTTATTATTAAAATATAAAGGATTGTTAGGAGATAAATAATGATTGGATTTTTAAAAGGCTTTAATAAAATAGGAAGAATGTTCTATTCTCAGAATTTTAAGTATACCGCTCCGATCGTAAACAAGATATTTGACAAGTGCGTAGTCTGTAATGATAATTCAATTGAAATTGATAGTAATATTTTTAATATTCAGCAGATATCGGAATCTCTACAAAACAATTTGGATATAAAACAAGTAAAAATAGAGGAATATCAAGGTTCTATAATAATCAACTCTAATTCAGAAGAAGTAAATCAAGAGGTCTTGAAAATAGTTCAAAAACAATTTATTGAATACTATCCACCAATTAAACACGACACTGGATCAACTGGATCAAGCGTTCAGATCGCCTTCTGGGGCCCGGAATCTTATAAAATGTTCAAAGAGAGCTTTTTACCAAGCTGGGAGGGTGGCTTAAACGATAAAACAATAGAAATTGAACAACTGGAACAAATGAAATGTAAATTTGAAATAAAGACAGATGATAGTAACAACATGGTAACGATTATTACTAATTCGGATACAATGCGGAAATATATTTTTGATGAGAAATGCAAGGCATTACTTACATTTACCGAATCAGTAGCCAGAAATATTAAGAATAGCACCCAAAAGGAAGAGAAAGTTGAAGTTGAAGAAATTAAACCTGAAAAAACAAAAGAAGAGCTTGAGAAGGAAAAGCTTGAAAGGATCCATAAAGAAATAAAGGAATATAAAACGGATCTTATGGAAAAACTAGAAAAAAATCCAAAACTGCTTGAGCCAAACTCAACGGGAAATGTTCCCAAGCATATTAAAGAGTACTTTAAGAAATATGGCTATAAGATTAAAAAACTGGTTATTCTGAACCGTGGTGAAATAGCGCAAGCCATTATTAGAACAGCTAAAAAATACGGTATTAAAACTGTTGCCCTTTGCAGTGATAAGGATTATTTGCAACCGCATGTTGTATTGGCTGATGAATACCATGTTTTTACAGGGGGGTCCATTCAGGATGCTTATAAGAGCACCGCTATTATAGATATCGCCAAAAAGATGGGATGGGATACATTTGCCTTTGGTTATGGTTTTAATGCAGAAAATGGAAAGTATGCCAAGCTATGTGAGCAAAACAATATAAGGTTAATTTCTCCGGGATCTAATGCAATGTTGGCATTAGGAAATAAAAACAAGGCCAGAAATGTTGCCAGAGGGTGCGGTGTTCCCATATTAGAGGGGATTGATCTTAAAATAGATAATGAAAAAAAGATGGAAGAAGTTGGTCTCCTTTTACAGGATGTGGATATTACAAAAGATCCTAATATAGTATTTAGTATCCTTAAGAAAAATAATATATCTGTAGATTCCCTTATTAGCAAAGAAAAACAAGAAGTACTTAATAAATTTATAGAAAACAATCCAGGGCCTTACCGCATAAAAGCTGTTGATGGCGGTGGAGGCCGCGGCCAGTACGTAGTAAAAAATGGTAAGGATTTATTAGCAACTTTTATTAAAGTAGCGCAAGAGATACATAACCTGTATGGAAATTATAATGTAATTATTGAGCAAAATATTTTAAAACCAATGCATTTTGAGGTCCAATTAATCTGTGATAAACATGGTAATATTCTGGATTTAGGGGCTAGGAACTGTTCTGTCCAGAGAAAATACCAAAAAATTGTAGAAACAGCTGGAGGTGATCAAAAATATAAAGAAGTTATCAAGGAGATGATAGCTAAATCCAAATTAATGGCTCAAAAAGTAGGCTACGACAGTGCAGGTACCTGGGAATTCCTGTTTGATACAGTGACCATGAAGTTTTACTTTTTGGAGGTAAATACTAGGTTACAGGTAGAACACCCTGTTTCTGAAGGAATTATGGATGTTTCTGATAAGGATCAAACATGTAATGACCTGATTACATTAATGACGCTCTCTGCTATGGGAGCAAATTTTAAAGAACTTGGCATCACCCAAGATACTCTTAAACCAAAAAAAGACACATTTGTTATGGAGTTACGTTTGACTACTGATTCTACTTTTGGTAAACCTTATTTTGGAGATATAACCCGTATAGAAAACAAAATTCCGTCTAATGTGAGGTTTGAAGGTGTTGTAGTTGAAGGTCATTTTCAGTATGTTGCTTTTGACCAGCTTCTAGGAAAGATAATTATTGCCGGAAAATCTCGTGAAGAATGTGTGAAAATTGCTAATAAATATCTTGATTCGCTCAAAATAACTGGGCTTACTAATAATATCATGTATTTAAAGAAGATAATAAACCATCCTGTTTTTCTTTCCGGAGATATGCATACCACTTATATTGAAGACAATATCCAGGAATTTGAGCTGAATGAGAAAGAAAGAGAAGAGTTTTTTAAGATCAAAAATTTTGACGGTTTGATACGGAGCATTATCGAAAGGAGCCTTGGTATGATCATACCTCAAGGCGCTTTTTTCCCTAAAGACTACGTTTCAAAAGATCCTGTTCTAAAAAATCCTACGCCGGGAAAGATTGATAACAAGCTTAAGTCAGGAAGTATAACAGATATATTTTATAAGGATGGTCCTGAAGGGGTTGTAAAAGCAATTATGGAGTATAACAAGAAGAATAATCTCCCCTATATCATTGACGTTTGCCATCGTGACTGGCACCAGTCGCAAATAGCAACACGTTTGAGGCTTATTGATATGATACCTATTATGGAGGAGATGGCCAAAAGACCGGATTACTTGAAATTATTACTAGGATTTGAGTTTGAAGGGGGAGCTACAACTCAATCAAGAGTGCTTTTTGGGGATGAAAAAGTACATGAGGCTTTGAAGTTTGCCAGAGGCTTGTTCAAAAATCATCTTTTATTTGATCTTAAGAGGGCTTGTAATGGTGTAGCTTTTAGCCCCCAACCAAAGAATGTACTTGAACGGCATGGCAAGGATTGTGTTAAAAACGGAAATGAGAGTTTTCGTATTTTTGACTCTATGCAGGATAAGGAGAACCTTAGAATCGGTATAGAGGCGGCAAAAAAATCAAAAAAGATGCCTTTTATAGTTGGGTATATTTGTGTTCCTAATGCAGGAAAGGATGTATCTGAAGAAGATAAACAGTTTAATATTAATTATTATTTAGAGCTAGCAAAGTTTTTTGTTTCTCAAGGAGTACATGCCTTGGGGATCAAGGATCATTCAGGATTTTTCTCGAATCCTAAATATGCAAAAAGGCTTGGTGTTTTAGTTAAAGCATTAAGGGAAAAGTATCCTGATATGCCGATTTTTATCCATCTGCATAACTCTATGGGAGATGGACATAAAGCTTTGTTCTATGCCTGGAAAAATGGAGCTAGTGTTTTGGATACTGCTTTTACCGGGTATCCTGATAAGGCATCTCCGGCGCAGGTGGATTTTATTAAAGTATTGGAATACTTTAAAGAAAAAGGTGTTGATTTTGGTATAAAAAAAGAATCATTATCAAATATCTCAGATTATTTTAAACAGCTTACAGAGATTTATGCTGTTTTTTCCAAAGCTGTAGTGGACTGGTTGATGTTTAGAGCCTGTGAAGTTGGGATTCCCGGAGGAATGATTACAAACTGGCTAGCACAGCTAATATCTATGGATGTTGATGTGGTTAGAGCGCTAAACGCTTTCCCTATTGCTGTAAAGCTACTTGGCGAAGATCCTGATGTTACGCCAAAATCAAAATATTCCGGTAATCTGGCTGTATTTCTGGTACGGCATAATCTCGATAAGTTATCAGAAGATGAGATAATAGAAAAAATTATTGCTATGGATATTGATGATATTCCTATTGATGTAATAAATTTCTGTAAGCGAGATCTCGGTGAGCCAAGATATGGCTGGACCAAGTTCTGTAAAGCTGTCCAAATAGCTTTTAACCTGCAAATCAATGTCGCCTATGCCAGCAATACAATGCAGCCGGCTAATCTAGATGAAATTGAACAAAACATCAAAAATTTAAAAGGCGGTGTTAATGCAACCTGTGGAGAGGTTCCTTTTTATGCAATGTTCCCAACAGAGTATAATGAGTGGATCGATCGAAGGGATAAATATGGTTCTAAAGTGTCTTTGCTGCCAACCAGTGTTTGGATTAATGGCGTAGAAGTTGAAGAAGAAATTGTGATTGATAATCCGAAAATAGGAGATGCTTTTGCTTTTAAGATTAAGTCAGTGGGCAAGGTCCAGGAAAATAATTTTCAGACAGTAATCTATGAAATAGATGGTGTGGAGTATATTAGCCGCAATGAATTGGTAAAGGTTCTTAAAACTCTAGGGAATCCGGAAGACCCTAATCACGTGGTTTCACCATTACAGGGTAAAGTTGTTAGTGTTGAGGTGAATCCAGGTGATGAAGTTAAAGAGGGTGATATCTTAGTGAAGATAGAGGCGATGAAAATGGAAGTTTTAGTGAAAGCGCTGCGTGGCGGGAAAATTGAGAAAGTTATTGCTGAGCCGAATGCTGAGACTTTGGTTAATTCATTATTGATGAGTTTTGAAGAAGAAGAAGAAAAGGATTAATTTTTTTAAACCGTGCGGCATAAGGCCGCACGGTTTGGATTTTTAATTAGATGTTTTTTCTTTTTTCGAACTATTTACATGCTCTGATGATAAGTTTTCTATTTGTGTTCTTTGTTGTTTATATTTTTTTTTGAGTGTTTTAAATTTCTTCTTAAGATTTTGATATTTCTCGTCAAGGTTTATATTTTTCTTAGATAAACTTGTATTTTCCTTATTAATTATTTTATTATCACGCTTACTTTCATTCAGCTGTTCTGATAAATTCATACCGAACTGAAGGCTTTTAGCAAATAAGTCACCAATCTCATTGATGCTTAAAGATTTCCAATTTTCAAAAGGTATATTTTCGTCATCAAAAAGCATTATTAATTTTGTGT
>JBHPDY010000048.1:0-12426 GCA_042577605.1 Candidatus Margulisiibacteriota bacterium | reverse complement strand
AAACCAAAATTTCAAAATCATCACCACAACCAACCTATCCTTTTTCAGATCTCCAAAGCTAAAAAAACTATTTTCCGCAAATTTTCTATGCAAAGTAGACCTGATACTGCAAAATCTTTTTTCTTTTCTTAATCTTACCCCCAGCATTTATATCCTTTCCCAGAAACAAGGCGTTTGGAAGTGAGAAATGTGAAATGGGGAATGAGACTACTTATTGGCTGCGCAAATGTTATCAATTTTTAACTTTCATGGGTTGATAAATAGGTTGTTAAGTGTTATCTTATTTTCCCCTTTCATAAGTATATAACTTATAAAAGGATTAATACCTTATTTATAATACATCAACTTTAAACTTTTACTCTATCGCCATACGGTTTTTAGGATATACAAAACTTATTACTTTCGCACCAACGCAGTCTTTGTTCGACTATTAAAACTTAGGAAAGGCTTGGCTAATGCAAAATATTTGGAATAAAATCGATACCCTATTAAAAACTGAACTATCTTCATCGGGTTACCAAACCTTCCATTCTTCTGCAAAACCAATCTCTTATGAAAGTAATATGCTTACCCTGGAAGTACCAAACAGTTTCTCAAAAGAATGGGTAAAAGAAAAATGCGAGGGTTTGATCAGTAACTACTTCCTAAAGAACGAAAATACCACTCTTATGCTAAACTATATTATTTCAAAAGAAACCTATAATTCAGAAGACGAGCAGCTATCTTTTCTGCAAAAACCCAGCCTTAAAGCACAGCATAATGCCAAAGACCTTTCTTACTATAATCCTAAATATACATTCGAAAACTTTGTTGCAGGCCACAACAACCGTTTTGCCTACGCGGCTTCATTGGCTGTCTCAAAAGCTCCGGCAAAAGCTTATAACCCCCTCTTTCTCTATGGTGCTGTTGGTCTTGGAAAGACCCACCTTTTAAATGCCATAGGAATGAGGGTCCAAGAGCTGCATCCTTCATTAAAAGTAAAGTTTGTATCATCGGAAAAATTCACCAACGAACTCATTAACTCCATCAAAGACAAAAAAACAGATGCTTTTAGATCCAGATACAGAAGTGTTGATATTCTGCTGGTTGATGATATTCAATTCTTAGCGGGTAAAGAACAAACCCAGGAAGAATTTTTCCATACATTCAACGATCTTTACACCAACAACAAACAAATCATAATTGCCTCGGACAGGCCGCCCAAAGAAATACCCACCCTCGAAGTAAGGCTAAGAACAAGGTTTGAGTGGGGCCTGATAGCAGATATCCAACCGCCTGAATTCGAGACCAGGATCGCCATTCTTAGAAAAAAAATAGAAATAAACAACTTAAATATTTCTGATGAAATACTGCATTATATAGCAACCCAGATCCCTAATAACGTAAGAGAAATGGAAGGCGCTTTAACCAGGATCGTAGCATATGCCGCTCTTTTAAATACTGATGTAACCCTATCTATAGCCAGTAATGTAATAAAAGACTTAGTGGGCTTTAAAAATGAAAAGCCTTTAACAATCAGTTATATAAAAAGGAAAGTCTGTGATTATTTCCATATATCTAACAGCGACTTATGCTCCAAAGGTCGTTCCAGGGATGTTGTTTATTCCAGGCAGGTGGCTATGTACCTGGCCAGGGAACTGACTAATGTATCTTTACCTAAAATCGGTGAAAATTTTGGCAATAGAGATCATACAACCGTTATGCATGCTTGTGATAAGATCAAAAACCTACTACTTACCGATACTGAAACAAAAAATATTATCCATGTCCTTATCTCCAATATAAAAGAAATGGATCAAGCTCAGTGATTTTATTTAAACAAGGTTGTTAATAAATATGTTGATAAGGTGCCAAGAACTTGAGGATTATTGTTAGTAAATGTTGATAAACCAATTTTTATTAAAAATTACCCAGAAATTATCCACAACCAAAAACAGGTATTTCAAAGGTAATTTTAGACTAAATCAACATATTAACAGGTACTAATACTATTATATTTTATATTTATATATATTTATAATAGTATATTAATATATTCGGGGGATAAGAAAGTTTTTTTTTAAACAAGATAGTTTAAGGAGGTTAATATGAAATTTTTATGTGATAGCAACAATCTGCAAAAGAGTATTAACATAGTTGAAAAGGCAATATCTCAAAGAACAACTTTACCAGCTTTGGAAAATATATTTCTAGAAACCAGAGGTAACCAGTTAGTTTTAAGGGGCAATGACCTGGAAATAGGAATCGAAGCAAAATCAGAGATATCTAATTCCTCTGGTGACAGCAGTATTTTAGTAAAAGCAAAAACTATAAGCAGTATAGTATCTAAATTACAAAATCAGCAAATAAGTATTTCAGTAGATGAACGTAATAAAATGGATATAAAGGCAGAAAAAGTAGATTTTGACATCTTATGCTCCCCTTCAAGTGATTACCCTGTATTCCCAAGTGTTCAAAAAGGAGTAGGTTTTTCAATTTCCGTTGAGAATTTTAAAAAACTAATTAAATATACAGTTTTTTCCGTATCATTTGATGAAACAAAGAATTTCTTAAATGGAATTTTAATGGACAAAGAGAATGATAGACTTTCATTTGTAGCTACCGATGGATACAGACTATCACTAAAGACACATGAAATAGATAGTATACCTAACAATTTCTCGGCAATAGTTCCCTATAAAGCTATGAATGAGTGGTATAGGATTATGCAGAATATAGACAGCAAAGAAATACTGGAAGTTAATGTTACTGATAAACAGATCACATTTAAACTAGGGGATATCATAATGGTATCACGGACAATAGAGGGTAATTTTCCAGATTATAGGAATGTTATACCAAAAGAAACAGAAAATGGATTTATTGTTTCCAGGCGCTTGCTTTTGGATGCATCCGAAAGAGCATCTATTATAGCCAGCGAGTCAAATAATGTTGTTAGGTTTAATTTCACAGATGCGCAGTTAAATATTGTGGCAAATGCCGCTACCATGGGGGATTTCAATGAAGATTTGAGTTTAACCAGAACAAAGGGCAGTGGAGAGGTAAAACCAGCTTTTAATATTCGATTGGTTTTAGATGTTTTAAAGGTTATTGAAGATGATGATATTAAACTAGAGTTCAACAATGGTTTAAGCCCTTGTTTGGTTAAACCTGTTTTGGATGATGATTATACTTATATCATTATGCCGATTAGGACTAGTGAGTTTATAAAAGAAGAAACAAGCAACGAGGAAAAAGAAAAAGTTACAGAAAACGTAACCTAAGTTATTAAAGATGATAAAAAAATTATGGGTGAAAGATTTCCGTAATTTTGATGAATTTGTTTTAGACTTCACAGAGTATAAGGATTTTGTTTTTTTCGGAGATAATAACCAGGGGAAAACCAATCTTTTGGAATCTTTGTATTTTTTAGGGAACGGTCATTCACCAAACGAAAATAATATTAATAATCTGGTAAATTTCAATAAGAAAGAAGCCTATTTAGGCCTAGATTTCCAAAAAAACGGCGCCAACCAAAGAATATATTACAAAATACATAAACCAGGCAAGAAACTAGGTATATTCAACAATAAGCAGCTTAGAACGCTAAGTTTATTAACAAAGGAATTACAGATTGAATATATTTCTGCAGATATCATAAGAATATTTACGGAATCACCGGAGTTTAGAAGAAAAGAAGTTGACAGGTTTTGCAAGTTGTTTTTCCCCGAATATAATGAAGAGTTAAAAAGCTATGAAAGAATTTTAAGGCAAAAAAATAATCTCATAAAAACATCTCAGGATCTTTCCGCAATTAAAATTTGGAACCAAAAACTAATCGAAAAAGCAGAGGTCATAGTAAAGTTGAGAAAAGAAGCCCTTGAACTGCTTTTGAATGAATTAAAAGTTATGGTAAAAAAAATAGATAAACAGTTTATAAAAGGACTTAGTGTTAACTATAAAATATTCGGTTTTACTGTGAATCAAGGAGAAATATATAGAAATGTATTAGAGAGTCAATTGAATTCAAAGGCCCAAAAGGAATACCAGGTCGGATATGCCTTATATGGCCCGCATAGAGATGATTTCTGTATTAATATAGACAATAAAGACTTATTTTCATTATTTTCAAGGGGTATTAATAGAATTTTTGCTATTCTGTTTAAAATCAGTCAAATAACAGCCCTTGTAAGCAGGAATAATACGGTCCCTGTTTTACTTATGGATGATTCCTTGGCAGAATTGGATATAAAAATGAAAAAAAAGATGTTAGGCTTAATATCAAACAAACTTCAAATCTTTTATACCACAGTATTGGAAGAAGATAAAAAGTTGCTTAGCAATGTTAAGGTTTATCAAATTAAGAAAGGGAAACTGGTTAGTGGATAAAATATATAATATTCTTAAGAAGAATAAAAAGTTCAAAACTATAGACTATGAACTATATGTAACCAGGAAGATAAAAGATAACTGGGAAAAATATTTTGGCAAACTAGCAAAGGATTTGGAGTTCAGTTTTTACAGAAATGGGATCCTGCAGATAGAAGTAATAAACTATATGTGGGTAAGCGAGATTAATTATTATAAAAAAAAGATACTACAGTCGATTAATGACAGTTTTGGTAAAAAAAACATTGTAAGAGATATCTGGATAACAAAAAAGACAACAGTTTCAAAAAATAAAGCTAAAAAATCGATTGATAGGGACCTGTCATTTGAAGACAAAATTGCCCTAGAGAACAAGAGAAAGAAAAAATGTGGCTATACGTTATGTGAGATTTGTAAAAACATCTTAACTAATGGTAAAATTTGCATCTTTTGTAAAAATTCTAACAATAGCCAATTACAAAAACCTAGATAAGGATTAAAGTAAAATAACACGGAGGGATATATGGGAAGCGTTGTTAAAAAACGAAGAAAAAAAATGAGAAAACATAAGTATAAAAAATACGGCAAAAGAATGAAGGCCAAAAAGTAAATCTATTCTAATGCATTAAATTTGAACTAGTGTAATTCAAACTAATAATTCAGACCCGTATGATTTATTAACAGATATTTGAAATGTTAAAAATCACAACGAATTCTCTTCTTCAGACTTTCTGATTTCAATAACTTGCTTAATATCTGGATGATATTTTTTAGTAATAGCATTCCAGGTAAGCCCAACCTCAATAATTGTAACCTGAGCATCACTATCAAAAGTCAATCTTTGCGAAGTAGGCTGCTCATATACTGAAACAAGCTTACCCCAGGATTTTTTAATAATATTTTTAATTTTAAAAGTTTTCATCTTATTCTGCTGCCCAAAGCTGGCACCGTTAATAATAAGTATAAAAAAAATTATACCCAAAAAGCATTTAAGTCTGTTAAAGTTCATTCAGGTCTCCTTTTATGTAGGGTTAGAGCACTTGTCAATTTACCAGATTTTGGGATGGAAATCCATATGAAGAAAAAAGAGGGCAGGGGTAGAAGATAGGGGTCGGGATGAAGAAACTCAGGCGGTTTCTGACGTATTGATAAAAACATTGTCTCTAGGTTAAGGTCTTAGAGATGCATGCGAAAAAAACCTCAGAGGAAGAAAATATAGTAGCTTATGCCTGCTAATAGTCTGTTAACGGGTAGAATGTAGTTAAAAAAACATATTATTTTTATTGAAGTACTCATGCTATACTATTTAAACAATGAGCGCTGTAGTAATGTCAGTTGCAAACCAAAAAGGTGGTGTCGGCAAAACCACAACCGCCATAAACCTAGCGTCCTATCTTAGTGAAGAGGGTTTTAAGGTATTGGTCATGGATATGGACCCCCAGGCTAACGCTACTTCAGGATTAGGTATAGATGTCAGCGAAGTTAAAGAAAATGTATATCATTTATTAATAGACCAAAATAATCTGGAAAAAGTATTATATCCCACAGTATTTGATAATCTGCATATAATTCCCAGCAATAAAAACCTAGCAGGGGCTGAAGTAGAGCTTATAAAAATTGTTTCACGTGAAACAGTATTAAGAAATGCCATCCAAGAAGCTAAGAAGTATTATGATTATATTTTTATTGATTGCCCACCATCATTGGGATTGTTAACGGTAAATGCATTAGTTGCTTCTGATCGCACTATAATTCCATTGCAGTGCGAGTATTATGCCTTAGAGGGCATTGCTAATCTCATTAATACCCTGACCTTGGTCAAAGAGCATTATAACCCAAGTTTAGAAATAGCAGGCATTGTTTTGACTATGTATGACAAACGAACCGCCCTGAACCAGCAGGTGGTAGAAAACGCAAAAACCTGTTTCAAGGATCTTGTTTTTGATACTATTATTCCCCGAAATATTAGGTTGACTGAAGCTCCGAGCCATGGGCTTCCCATTGCATTATATAATTCGAAATCTAAAGGTGCGACAGCTTACTATAATTTAGCTAAGGAGGTTAAAAACCGTGTCAAACAATAAACCACGCTTAGGGAGAGGATTGGAAGCGCTTATCCCAAAAACTTTCATGACCTCCGGAAAAACAATTTTAAATATCGCAGTATCTGAAATTAAACCCAATCCTTTTCAGCCAAGAACCCATTTTGATGAAGAAAGCATAAGAAAATTAGCAGAATCAATTAAAAGATATGGCTTAGCACAACCGGTTTTAGTAAGAAGAAGAAATGGATATTACGAATTAATTGCTGGGGAAAGAAGGTACAGGGCTTGTCTAGAGGCAAATATAGAATATATACCTGCCTTAATCAAAGAAACATCGGATGTTGATTCTCTAAAGCTGGCATTAATAGAAAACCTGGAAAGAGAAGATCTGAATCCTGTGGAAATTGCAAGAGGTTATGAGCGCCTCATACAGGAATTTGGAATGACACATCAGCTTGTGGCTGAAATATTCGGAAAAAGCAGGTCATCCGTATCCAACAGCCTAAGATTGTTGCGGCTGCCTGCTAAAATACAAGAAGCTATCAGTTCCGGCGCTATCAGTGAAGGGCATGCAAGGACATTATTGGCATTAGATGATGAGGTTGAAATGTTATTAAAGCTGGATAACATTATTCAGCAGGGCATGAATGTAAGAGAAATAGAAAAAGAGGTTCAAGTAGCTGCCAACAAACCAGAGAGAAAAAAGATAAAAAACGATGATCTTCAGCTTTCCCTATTTAAAGAAATGGAAGATACTTTGGTGCAAAAATATAATGCTTCATTTCGCATAAGAGGTAGTAAGGCAAGGGGAGAGATTGTTATTAAATATTCTTCTGAAATGGAACTGGCCACCCTTTATAATAAACTTACTCTTTATTAGCGAGTATTCCTCTGGCGTCCTAGGATAAATAAAAAACTTGCCCCAAGTATAGAATAAGAGTAGGGTAATTCACTCCTTAATCACGTAGGAGCCAAGTTAAGAAGTTAAATAAACCTTCAGATGTCCGCAACCTGTCATCCTGAGCGCCTCGGTACATTGCAAAAACTAGGATTATGCTACACATCTCTCTAGGATTCTAGTTAGATTATAAGATGGGGCGTAAGGATCTTTGATAATATGTTTAATCTGCTACGTAGCTTATCAAGCTGCGCTTTGAATTACACAGCCGTTTTATTAGCGCTGAAGAATATAAAGCATAGTATCAAAGATCCTCACGCCCCATCATTGCATCTCCTTTGTTTTCCAGTGGCTATAGCTCAAAAAAATGCTATTTATCAATATGTCTGAGGGGCTCAGGATGACATTGGGAGCGTATTTTAAGCTTCTGGCACTATAAGTCATCGAACTAAGAAATCAGGGCATTTAGCTATTTTTCTGAGGTTTCTTACGCTTGTCTATGTTAGGCTTTGGCCTTGTTTTTATCTCTTAACTTGTTGCCTATGGATTTAGAGGAGGGGTATGACGCTCCTGGTGATTACTCTGAAAAAAGCAAATAATAATATTCAGCCTTATCGCAAGTAACTATCTGAAACTTAAGAAAAGAAGTTTTTTTATAATCTAAATATTGATTATAACTAATAGGAATAATTAAATTAATGCGGCTATGATAATTTTTCTCTAATATTTTTAATATCTTGTCAAACGAAGCAAAGGCTTTGGCAGTGAAAAAATCCACACTGAAATTCACTTCTTTCAAATGTGAGCTAATATCAGAATTAATAATATTTAAATTCTCAAGAGAGAGGGCCTCTTTAACGATATTTAAAAAGCTGCATTTTTTCTGTTTTGATTCAACAGCATAAACAGTTTGATGTTTATTAATCAATGAAATTAAAACAGAAGGAAAGCCTGCTCCGGATCCGATATCCACAATGTTTTTGCCTTTGTTTTTTATCAGGTTGGCGATATTAATAGAGTCTTGTATATGAAAAGAAAGCTTATCATAGGCTTTCTTAGAGTAAATATTGATTTTCTCATTATACTCTTTCAGCAAAGCAATATATCGATTTATGATATCTTCTTGTTTCACGTGAAACAATTCCCTTGTAAAAAACAAATCATGAAAATAAAGCTACTTCCTTTCTATATGTGCGAGCAGAACTATTATATCAGCAGGATTAATTCCTGCAATTCTTTTTGCCTCATAAATAGTAACAGGCTTATATCGAATTAATTTTTCTTTACTTTCATTTTTCAATCCAAGGATGTGCTCAAAATTAATATCTGTGGGGATTTTCTTTTCTTCAAGTCGTTGCACTTTTTCGATTTGTCTTTTTTGACGATGTAAATACCCCTCATAACGTATTTCTATAAAAGATTTATAGGCCAGCTCTGTTTGATGCGATTCTATTAATCCGGAATTTAATAAATCTAAGACCGAAACCTGGTTCTTCTTGAGAAAAGAATAGATATTAATAGGTTGCGCAAGGTGATGTTTTTTCTGGATTTCCGGCCCAACTTTCTGTTTCTTCCACAATTCAATAAAATTTTCGATCTGGAGCTTTTCCTGGCGGATTTTTTTAATCTCACAAGGTGAGATTAAACCTAGAGAAAAAGCTTTTTCTCCCAGTCTATAACAAGCATTGTCCTGGCGTAAATAAATTCGATATTCTGATCGTGAAGTAAACATTCGATAAGGCTCTGTAATCTCTTTTGTAATAAGATCATCAATTAAAGTTCCGATATATGATTCCTCACGTTTAATAATAAACGGAGATTTATTCATAACCTTTAAAGCAGCATTAATACCGGCAATCAGCCCTTGCCCCGCAGCTTCTTCATAACCGGAGGTGCCGTTTATTTGCCCGGCCAAATACAAATTTTTTAGTGGTTTAGTTTCAAGCGTGGGTAGAAGCTGGCTGGGATAAACAAAATCATATTCCACTGCATAACCCATTTTCAATATCTTGACCTTCTCTAGGCCCTTGATAGTATACAAAAGTTTTTCCTGAACATCTTCAGGTAAAGAAGTATTTAATCCTTGAGCATAAATACTTATGGTATCTCTTCCTTCGGGCTCAATAAAAATTTGGTGAGAATCTTTCTCCCGGAAACGCACAACCTTGTCTTCAATAGAAGGGCAGTACCTTGGGCCCAATCCTTTTATCATTTTCTGATATAAAGGAGAGCGGTCTAAATTATCAAGTATTATTTTATGGGTATTAATATTGGTATGTGTTAAAAAACAATCAACCTGATTTTTATAACCTTCATGATAAGGAGTTTTAAATGAGAACCGTAAAAAATTATCGTCACCCGGCTGAACAAGCATTTTTTCAAAATCGATAGTTCGAGCATCTAAACGAGGTGGCGTACCAGTTTTTAAGCGACCTAAACGGAAATACTTTTTTAGAGAATTAGACAACTTAGTTGCGCTTAATTCTCCTAACCTTCCGGCAGACGAGGATTTTAAACCAGTGTAAATAATACCATTTAAAAAAGTGCCCGTAGTTAAGATAACGGTTTTCCCAAAAATTTTATCACCCAATTCAGTTATTGCACCTTTAACAATATTATTTTCTACGATCAACTCAGTAACCATTGCCTGTAAAACAACTAAATTATCTTGTTTAGCCAAAACACTAGCCATATAGGCTTTATAAGCAGCTTTATCACTTTGAGCTCGCAAACACTGCACAGCCTGACCGCGTGATCTATTTAAGACTTTCATCTGGATAAAGGTCTTATCTGCAGCTACCCCCATTTCTCCACCCAGAGCATCAATTTCGCCTACAATTTGGCCCTTTGCAGGTCCTCCGATAGCAGGGTTACAAGGCATCAAGGCAATGTTGTCCAAGCTAATGGTTAGGATGATTGTCTTGCATCCCATGCGGGCACACGCTAGAGCTGCTTCACAGCCAGCATGCCCGGCACCGATAATAATCACATCATATTGATTAAGCTTTTCCATAGTTTTTCCAAAAATATATCATTTTCCTTTTCTTAACAATAGTGAAGGCAAGAAACTAAAGCCTTTACGAAAAAACCTAGCCAAGATATTCAGTTTTTCTATGAACGGGGATTTTTTCAAAGCGCCTACATTAGATTCATTAACCTGCTTTTGAGAAAGTTTAAAATATATTATTTGCATAGCCCTAGCCTTAACTCCATAACAATCTTCAAGAATTTGAACACGCGTATTCAGCGTTTTCACCCATGAATTATACTCAGTATTATTATAAATAAATATTTTCTTTAAATTAGGATCATATAACTCATTAAAAACAGGGCCTTCCTTTATGGACTCATTAATATTCTTTATTTCAATATAATTAATTTCCTCAAGCCTTGGGAAACCTATGCCAAAGTAATGACTAAATTCTTCTTTTTTCTTTTTAAAAAACAAAATTTTTAGAGCGACACGACTGACATTGTCAAAGATGTGCTCATTTTGAGCTATTTGATGAAAACTCTCAACAAGATTAGAGGATTTTTTAAAATTAACAATTTTTGTTACACCTACATCAACAACCTGGGTATCAGATAAACCTATTTGCGCACTTATTTCATTCCAAGAGTATTTAAAAAATTGGTGATTGAAATACGTGTAATCATTTTTTATTCTTATTTTTTGATGAAGATATTGCCTGCTAAGAACTTCTTGAAGCATAGTAAGCACAGAATAAAGCAACGTATTTTTGGCAATAGTGATGTTTAAAGAATCAAAGATTTTCGGATATAAGCACCAAGCTAATACCAATACCGCACAAGCGTTTTTAAATTCACTATAATCTGTTTCTATTGGAATAAGTTTTTTCAAGATATCTCCCCTCCCCAGTAGCTTTTTGTATATAAATATAACAAATTTCTAAGATATTCACAAGAAATCAGCATGAAAATTAGGAACAAAACAGAGTTTAAACATGTTTAATAAACCTAAATTTGGGGAATTATATAGTTATAAAAAATAATAAAAGGATAAAATATGAATTTTTCAAAGGGAATTCAACCTGACAGTAAACCGCCTTCATATTTAAAAAACGCAGGTATAAATAGAAGAAGAGAACCCCCAAAGAAGAAGATATCAAAAAAAGCCCCTTTAACAGACCAAACAAGTAAAACAACTGGTAAGAAAATATTAAAACATCCCAGGAGAAAATTGTTCGAAATCATTGACATAAAACAAATAGAACGTAAGCCGAAAAAACACAAAGTATCTAAAAGAATTAAAAAGAAACCTAAACAAAAGAAAAAAAAGGTACAAACAGAAATAGACAAATTAAAGCAACAAATAGAAAAACCTTCCAAAAAGAATAAAACCTATAACAAAAGCAGAAAGAATATCATATTAAATACAGTAAAAACTATTGCAGGATATTATATAAAGGAGAAAATTAAATATATAGGACAATTAATAATGCCATTAAGATATGATCTTAAGGAGAGAAAAAAACGAATAAATGATTTTTGGGCAAATAAGGTAAAGGGATTAAAACATAAATTAAATATAGAAAAAATCAGCTTTAAGAATCCTGTAGACCCAAGTGATAAACCATATGGAATTCTAGCTATGCCAAAGGGTGTTAAAAAAACCGACAATCTAAAACTAGTGATACATATGACAGGGCAAATTGGGTTACCTGAAGATTGTGAAGATATTATGGAAGCACTAACAGGAGAAGGGTATTCAGTTTTAGTTCTTAGTAGGCCTTGGGAGAATGAAAAATTGGTTAAAGAGGAGTTTGATGAACTTGAATACGCTATATGTACGGGATCTTTATGCCGCCAAGCTTTGAGTAAGCTTAAAAACGCAAAAAAATGTATTCTGTGGGGATTTTCCATAGGAACAAGCCTTCTTCATCCTTTATATGAACGAGTATCTCAAAAGGATTTCAAAGATAAAAGACTTAAACAAAGCATAAATGGCATGATAAGCGAAAGCCCTCCTAGGAATTTAATAGAAGTAACACCTTTGCGTAAATTTGGCATGCAAAAAATCGGCACAGCATTTATACAGCAAACAATTGGCAGGAAAAACATCCCTGTTCAAAAGTGGAGTAAAAAAATAGGCTTCAAAAGAACTGGATGTAACAA
>JBHPDY010000047.1:0-12748 GCA_042577605.1 Candidatus Margulisiibacteriota bacterium | reverse complement strand
GCTGTGGTTTTGAGATGCTGGAAAATATTAGGATTAATTATATCCCAGATGAACAAGTTTTGGCAGAAATTAGGAAAAAATTGGCAGGGGATTTAAAATAATATTTAGGAGGAAGAGAAATGAGCATTTCTAATTATCTAAAAACCAAAGACGAGGGCCAGGAAAAGCATTGTCCGGATATTAAAGTAAAAGATTGCGCTACGTGTGGCGGCCTTTCAGTAACTATTCAAGTAGGAAAAGAGGTTATGCACCCCAGCACTGCCGAGCATTCCATCAAGACCATTATTTTATACGGTGTCACAGCTAATAATAAAATTGAGCAATTAACTGCCTTCCAATTAGGTGACGAGAATACTATTCCTAGAGTAAGAACAACTGTAAAAACAGAGAAGTATACTAAATTAGTAGCTGCAATTTATTGTAACCTACATGGCCTATGGGAAAATGAAGTTATATTATAAATAGGGGGCTGTTGCGAAATGCCGGGAGAATTTATAGCGAGTAAAATTTTGTGGCATTTTTCTTCTAAATAATTTGTTGCTAGCCTCAGCTAACAGCAAATTATTTAGGAGGAAAAGGGCCAAAATTTACCGTTAGAAATTTTTCTGGTATTTTGCAACAGCCCCAATAGAGGATATTTTGGAAACTACAAAAGCTTTTATTGAATTTTTACAGGCCTGTATCTCGCCTATGGTGCTTATTTCAGGCGTGGGGCTGCTGTTGCTGTCTATATCTAACCGGCTTGGCAGGACCATTGATAAGTCTAGAATGCTTGTAAAACAATTACAAAACCATGCTTTAGACAAAGAAAGAAAAATAGTTCAATTAAAGACTTTATTTAAACGAAGCAAGATACTGCGCTTGGCCATTGCTGCTATTTCTATCAGTATTTTATCGAGCAGTCTGATAATTCCTCTTTTACTTATTATGAACCTATGCGATCTTAATTTAAGAATATTGGGGATTGGTTTTTTTCTGGTTAGTGTTTTTGGAATAATTATCTCAGCCGTGTTTTTGTTTATAGATGTTTCCTTGGCCTTAAAAGCTTTGGATTATGAGGTAAGGGATTACTTATAATAAATTATTGGGGAGTATAAAATGAAATTCAATAAAGAAATCGAAGATTTTTTAAAGCACAGGTCTCTTGCAAATGTAGCCACCTCTGATAAAACAGGTAAACCCAATTTATCCTTAAAAGGTATTATAGATTTTGATTGCGAGAATGGGATTTTGTTTTTTTTTGACCTCTATTGTAAACAAACCAGAAAGAATTTACAGGAAAATCCACAAATTGCAGTCACCTTGGTTGATTATGAAAATTTTGCCGGCTTTCAGTTTAAAGGAAAAGCAGAAATCATAGATTCCGGCCAGGAACTTGAAAAATATGTTTTTAACTGGCATTTAATTAAACATAATCAATTTAAGGAACGCTTAAGCTGGCACTTTTCCAAAATATTAAAGAACAAGCCAAGTGAATTTGACCTCCCTAAACCTAAATATTTAGTTAAGATTAAAGTAGAGGAAATACTTGATTTAGCTCAATATATTAAACATGCTAATGAATGACAAATAATCAAAAATACGTCCGGTTAGTTCTGAAAAAGCTACTTCAAAAAAACCTGAATAAAGAGCAAACAGAAAAAATAGAAAAGATCATTAGGGAAATGAAATGCCCAAAAAATTTTCAGTGCGCGCAATCTGTTTTTAAGAATCTTTGTAATACAAAAGACTGTGTTCTAGATGATCACCTGGAATGCCTGGAAGATAATTATGGGAATTGCCCGTTTTCCGTATCTTTTGGATTTAGTTATTACTGCAGCTGCCCTTTACTTGTTTACTTTAAGAAGGAATCTATTTTCTAATTAATTTCCAGAATTAAGAGACAACCTCTATTAGACTGGCTTATTTATTATCTATTTTCAAAGCTTTTGACGGACAGCTCAAGACACAGTTTTCACAACGGAGGCAGTTTTCACTTTTTACTTTTCCATGGTGCTTAGACTTAGATGGATTTGTATCAATAGGACAGGCTTTTTCACATAATGAGCATTCTTTGCAGTCCTCTGAAACCTGGACCAAGTTCTTATTCTTACCTAAGAAGCCCTGGATAGTGCCCATAGGACAGAAAGAACACCAAATCCTGGGGCGGTAAATCAGTCCCAAAGGAATTGCCACAAGAGTTGTAACTATACAAAGTCGCACAAAAATCATTCCGATTTTGGCTAAATCCCAACCTGCAAGCCATAACTGCAATGAAAACATACCCATTAAAACGATGATTATGAACAATCTAAAATAGATAGATTTAAAAAACTCAGGGATTTTCCGCTGCCCACTAAAGGATGAAAAATGCCGCTCTAAAAATGAACCGCGCATGCAAAGCCACCCGCACCAGTACCTGCCCTTAAAAATCGATATTGTGATCAATGAGATCATCATTGCCATGATTACATAGCCTACATAAGGATTGATCATCCCTGCTATTAATAAAGGGATTAGCAGCGAACCTAATATCCATTGCAGCGTTTTACGAGATTTTTTTTCATTTTTTACTTTTTTCATATTTTTTATCCTTATTCACTTTTACTATATTAGTTATTCGACAATAGTTTTCTTAACAGCAAGAACTGCCAGAAGTGTTTTGACAGTCACAGGTTGGCTCTGTCCCTTTTAATAGACCCATGATTACTGCATATGCACAGCCTACTCCTGTTTTAACAGAAATAGCTTTGGCCGGGCAGTTTTTGGCACAGGCCCCGCATTCCATACAGGCATCTTTATCAATAATAAAAGCCTTTTTATCCCTTATTTCAAAAACTGCATGCGGGCAGACATTAACGCACATCTTACAGCCTGTGCATTTTTCTTTGTCCAGTTCTAAAGTTGTAACGTTTCTAATATATTTATGCTTTATCATTTGTTTTTCCGTTAAATAAACCTGGTAATTATAAAGATAATTATGCCGATTGTGCAGCCTATTATCTGTAATGGCATTGCTATTTTCATCTCTTTTAACACGCCTGAAATAGAGGTGTAGGTTGAAGATCCGGTAAAATTCATTAATAGAAAAGACGTTATGGCGGACATCATTAGCGCCAGGCTTATTGATTCCAAATAGGATGTTTTACTGATAAAGACAAAAAGCCCTGCGGCTGCAATTCCCAGCCAAAAACCTTTTAGCGAAAAACTTCGCCCAGGTAAAAAGGGCAATAAAACAGGCCCCAGTATTGTGCCGCAAAAATAGGCAATGAACAAGCCGATTACCCATAAAAGACGGGCATAAATACCAATTTCTGTTTTCTGGGCATCTATTCCGAGATTTGAAACTACTAAAAATATAATGCCTGCCAATAATATATATTTAAAGCTCATTAAGAATTCGTTGGGTGTTAGAACCAAGCGATCAATGAAAGTAAAATGCACCCGCTTCATCTCTTTGGTAGTTTCTAGGCCGTTATTTAGAAATTCCGGTATATCTTTTGCCCTGACCGGGCCGTAGATCACGCTAAATCCTGTTTGCTTTTTTATCTCATAGGCATTAACTCCTACTGCTCCAAGCTGGGGTAAAATGATTTTTTTATGCCGTATGATTTCTTTTAGATTAGATTCTTGAATTTTATTGATAAGCTCTTCTGTGCCAAAGGTTCCTTTGCCTGCTGCGCACCAAACATTGATGCCTTTTGTATCCAGGACTAAAAGCCAGCAACTTATATTGTTCAGGTGCTTCCGTAGGCTGTCAAAGCTAAGCTTATAATTGGCAGTAACCAGAACATTGGAATCCTCATTTGGGCTGCCCACCGCATATAATCCTGGTGTTACTTTATAATTGTGCCGCTGTACACCAAGCCGGACCTTTATAGCGCCCCAATAGTCTTTAAAACTAAGCGCGGCAGATATCCTGGGTATATTTTTATTTATACCATGTTGCATTTAAACGATTCCTTTGCCCCTATTCTTTTCATCTGTTTATGACCTGGGTTTAGTCCATGAAAAATATAAAGCTGAATTCGGACAAGCGTCTATACATTCTGCGCAGTTAATGCACTCTGTGATATATTGCTGCCGGCCATGTTGAACATTTAATGTAATATTGTGGCTCATTGGGCATGCTTTGACACAGGCCCCGCATTCTTTGCATTTATCTTTTGATCCGGCAATCCTTAAAGACGGTAATTTGAATACATCCCTTATCTTCAAGGCTAACACAGGAAAAAAAGATATAGGGCAGCCATAATGACAAAAAGCCCGCCTACCGAAGATAAGTGACATAAGTAAAGTAGAGGTAATCAAAACATAATACACAGGCAAAACACCTGGATGCAAAATCGAGACACCATTTTTGGTCATAAAAAGCGGATCAACTATGTTAAAGCCGCCCACTTTTAATAGACCGATGGCAATTATTCCTAACCAGGGTATCCAAAATAATACTTTAAGCCAATTAAATCTATTACTAGCTTTTTTGAGTTTTAATTTAAAATATGCCTCCTGAACACCTCCGACCGGGCATAAATAACTGCACCAGATCCGACCAAAAAATAAACTGCTAATAAAGATGGCCACTGTTATTATTATGCTCATACCAAGTATGCCAGCCTCTGCTCCTTTAGCGATAGCAATCGGAGAGATATAAGAAATTGTAATAGGCAGCAGCAATAATGAAATTAATGCTAATGTTTTTCTGTATTTTTGCCTGTTATTCTTCATGCTCATCTCCTTTTAGTCTTTTATATATTAATGGTCTGCAGCACAATCCTTTGAACCAAGCTCTCCAAACAGACTGCGCAACAGACCATATAATAACATATTTGACTACTCAATGATGCTACTTATTCAATAATTTTACCGTCCTTAATTTTTACTACCCTATCTGCCTGCCTGATATTCTCTTTATCATGAGTAACCATAACCACGGTGTAATCTTGGGTCATTTCTCGAAAGACGCCCAGGATCTCATCCCTGGTATTTGTATCCAGGTTTCCGGTCGGTTCGTCTGCAAAAACTATTTTAGGATTATTAACCAATGCCCGGGCTATAGCCACTCTCTGGTTTTGGCCTCCTGATAACTCTGTCGGAAGATGGGCCATCCTATCAGCCAGCCCCATTTTTTTGAGAGCGGTTTTAGCCATCCGGACCTTTTCATCGCTGGTAAGATCCTTATGGGCAAGGGGCAGCATGACATTCTGCAGAGAGTTTAAATAGGGAATTAAATGAAAAGACTGGAAAACAAATCCAATATATTCATTTCTGAAAACAGCTAAACCGTCACTGTCAAACTGCTCATAGATCGACATATTATCAATAATGACCTTTCCTGAATTCGGACGCTGGAGCCCTGCCATAACAGTTAGCAGGGTGGTCTTTCCCCCGCCAGAAGGGCCGGATACTGCCAAAAACTCCCTTTCTTTAAATGAAAAGCTGATATCGTCCAAGGCCATTATCCTGGCATTACCAACTCCGTATTCTTTTTTTACATTTTGCACTTTTACAAACATTTTTTTCTCCTTTTTGTTCCTGGCATTAAACACTTCTAAGCGCTATAACCGGATCTATGTCCGCTGCTGTTTTCGCAGGGTAGAAAGCCGCGGCAACGCTTAAAGCCAGGACACTGGCAGGGGCCGCAAAAAGCAGCAATTTATTAAAGCTTATTAATTCCGTACTTATTTGCGTTATCCAAGGTAATATTAATCTGGATAATCCCCAGCCAACCAGCACTCCCAGCACACCCGCCAATAGGCTAATGATAAAAGCTTCCAGTAAAACTATTTGCATAATGTGTTTTCTTTTAAATCCAATGGTACGGAAAATAGCTATCTCTTTTTTTCGCTCACTAACCGAGCCCATCATAGCTGAGAAAACCAGCATGCAGCCTATTCCTACAACAACCGCGCTGACAACATAGGCAAATTTTTCAAACTGCGCCAACATCTGCATTTTCTGCTTCATAATTTGCCTTACGCCTTTGACGTCTGCATGGGGAATGACTTCTGATATCTGGGAAATAAGCTCATCTATGGGACAATCTGAACATAAGGCTGAAACCTCGATCAATGATATGCCTAACGGCTGCTTGAGAAGCTTTGAGGCTAATCCTAGATCAGCAAAAATCAATTTATCGTCATTACTTCCGGTTTCATCCAGAATGCCGGTTATCTTTAGGCTTTTGCCATTTATCTCTACGGCATCCCCAAGATTTAACGTAAACCGTTGAGAAACATCAGAACCAATGATAATTTGGTCGCTAGTTTGAGGAACACTGCCTTTTACTTCCCACCAGTTCTTGATTTTCAGCTCATCTTTGAAATTAATGCCTACTAATAAAGCTTTTTGCTGAGCAAGCTCCTTTGTGCTTACCTGTATTGAACCGATTAGTTTGGGTGATACAGCCCTGATATTGTACTTGTTGGGTATCTGAAATATTTTTTCAACATCATCTTTATGCAACTGTTGTAAATTAGCAATAACCGGGCTTACATTCACTCCTCCGTATGATATGGAAAGATTATCAGCCTTGGGAGACACAATAATATTGGCCCCATACTCATCAAACTGGGATTCTATTTTGTTACGCTGGCTTTGAACAAAAGAAAATAGGCTAACAACTGTCAGGCAACCGATCATAATAGCTACTAAGAGAAATATTTTTTTGCCTTTTTGTCTTGTTAAACTAAAAAATGCGATATCTCGTATTCTCATTTTTACTCCTTTAAAAATACTTTAGGCCTGAATACAGGTCTTGGACATTGATAACAACTTTGCTGTCTACAATAGTTCGTTCAATTGGCGCAGGATTACATCCGCCTTTTTCTATATTGATCCGGTTTGTAGGGAAAGTTTGTCCGCAATTGTTACAGACCATTACCTCATTTTGCTGCCGATATCCTTTTTGTGCCCGATAACACACATCACAAGCATCAAAAGCAGCGCGGATTATGCCATCTGATGATTTGACAACAAAAAAGTAAATTGTTTTTTCCGGAAATTTATACTTGAAATATTTTGCCTGGCCGTCATTAAATTGATTAACTGGCAACGTTATTTTTCCGGAACGGGCCTTTACTTTCTGATGAGAGATCCCGCTATTACCAAAGCTGATTTCTTCTTTGTTTGCCTTCAAGAGCAGCCAAGAACTTAATGCTACTATAATAATTACCAAAGGAACGAGAAATCTGAATTTATTAGTTGTGTTTTTCTGAGAATTCAAAACATTTGTTTTTTTATCCATTTGTTTTCTCCTTAATTTAGGCTTAATACCCACAGCAGCCTGCACCGCTATTACCTGGCAAAGAGCACCCCTGCCGGAACAATACGCTGCTGGTCCGGTTAACCTTTTTACTTGGGCGCTGAGGCTTATAATTCTTTACAACTGTTGCCGGGTAACCCATTGAAGTTATGCTGTCCGGAATACTTTGCTGATCCTTTATTACATTTTTATCGTAAAATACACTTACGATGTTTTTATATGGGTCTATATCAACTTTTGATATTCCCTTTTTCTCCATCAGCGTATTCTTGATGTCGTAATAACAGGAACCGCAGGTTATGCCTGTTACTGACATGTCAATGCGAGATAATGATTCCTGTCTAGAAACACTTTTACCTGAGCGAGCTGTTCTAAAAAAAGCATAATTTACACTGTTAAAAACAAAAACCGAGATAAACAACACTGAAATAAAAATGCCTATAAAATAATATTTTTTTTGTCTTAAAAACATAATTGTCCTCCGAAATAATTATTAATATCCAATAAAGAGCTAATTGCTCTTTAGGGATTTGTTAGTATTTTTCTATTATTGGGATTTTTTGGTTTTTAACACAAAATGCGGACAGTCTCTAAAAAATAGTCGTTTACATTCTTGATCCTTTGCAGATCAATAACAGGAGGGGTCGGTTCATTGATTTTTGAAACAACAGGGGTTATTGGTGCCTGCTCTGGGATTTTATTATGGTTACCTGTGTATTTTTGATCCGTTTTTTCTGATTTTAAGGTACAGCATTGGCCTATGGCCCTGGAATCGTGTTTGTTTTGGCAGGCGCAATGGTTTTTTGAGCTGGAAGAATGATGTGTACAAACTGAAATGCTAGTTTTGTGGCAGGAAGTATTAGTTAACAAACTATTTACAACCGGACAGGTGTTAACAGCAGGCATTGAAATGCTTGTGAAAACAATAAAAAAGGCCAGAGCTTTGATGATGCGTTTTTTCATTTTCGATTGGTATTATATGTTTATAGTTTAAAATGCGCTAGTCTGTTGCTTGGATGGGTCAACACCTTGCGATTGTGGGAAGTGTTTATTTAATAAATCTTGGGCTGATGGTCTATTTTTAGGATCTGGCACTAGTATTTGCTTTACTAATGCTTTTATCTTAATAAAATTATCATCTGCGCCTTTTGTGGCTTTTTGTTTTCCTAATTCTTTTTCCAGATTTGTTAATACCCCATTAAAATCATCAACAACAAATTTTGCTCTATCACTTAAATAGTAAATGTATGCAGGTTTTGCGGTTTTATTCTCTTGTTTATACCTCTGAAAGCGATTACTAAGAATCTTATTAAGAGCATTAGTGGTCAATAATTCCAAAATAATTATCCCCAATGCCCAAATATCCCCTTTAAACACATCATCGCTTTTTATTATAGACGGAGTCTCTTTTTCTATAATCTTAACTAGACATTTTGTAATCTCCGGTGCAAGATATACATTAGCACCGGGGTGTTTAATATTTTTCATAACTTTTGACTTGTGGCATGAAAGGCCAAAATCAATTATCCTTATTATTTCTTTAATATCTCCTTTACCCTTGCCCCACATTATATTATCAGGTTTAAGGTCTCTATGGATAAAAAAAAGCCCATGAATAACTACTAAATATCTTAGAACTTTCTCAACTAGCTGAAGAACTTTTTTTGCTCTTTCTTCTAGAGACAATTTTATAAAAGATACTTTCATATCTTTATAGTTCTTTTCGAGTTTTTGCATTGTATAATATATTTTTAACTTCTTAGTCTTGTCTACGTAAAAACATATATCATTTATCGGTAGTACTCCGTCTGTATGTTTAGCGAAAAACTCCTGTAGATTAACCTCTCCCAGAGCATTTTTAATATGTGAAAACACATTATTATTTTGTGCTTTTTTGGGTTTTTTGGCTTTTTTAGTGTTTGGGATATTATATGGCTCAATAGTTTTTCCTATTAGGGGCAATCCATCTTCTGACTTACCTGCATTGTTCATGGAACTAAATTTACCTGTGGATTCCAGACTTTCTTCCTTTTTAATTGTCTTCTGGTCCAAATTATCAGTTAAGGTTACTATTTTTTGACTTTTTTTCTTTTTAGTTTTTCTTTTGTCACAAAAATTAATGAATAAAGGAGATGATAATTTTTTATCCCCCAGATGGAGTACAGTTTTTATCGTTTGGTCTGTGACTGGATCTGTTTGACCACCTACCCCCTTTTTATTAGTGATTAGAAGATTCCAGACCGTTTCTTTAGAATCAGGGCCTGTTATAGCTTTAAAAGCAGTAATAAAATCACCATTTTTGTTTGTTCCTCTGATCAAATTTTTATTGCCGGAAATAAAATCACCATTAAAGTATTTTTGATATCGTTTCGGAATTTTTTTCAAAAGTTTTTTCTTGCTTTTGGTTGTTTTAAACTTAAAAGTTTTACTATAAGAACCGAAATCAAAGCTTTTGTTAGTTCTTCTTGTTTTGGCAGAAGGTCTAAAACCCTGCATAGTTTTCGATCTATTATGAGACCCAACCCTACCTTGACCTTGTTGTACTGAAATTATTTTATTTTGCAAAAATATACTCCCATATACTGTTATTTAATTGTTTTTTAACCTTTAAAAAAGCATATCTATAGAGTTATCGGGCAATTTCCTTAAAAATTGCATAATACTGCTTTCACTTTATGTTTTAATAGTGGATTCCTAAAGGGCGATAGCACCTTTATTCAATATTAGCTATAATACTACACTCATGAAAAAACAAAAAATCGCAGTTGCTATGAGCGGGGGAGTTGATTCTTCTGTTACATCTCTATTACTTAAAGAACAGGGCTATGATGTTACTGGAGTAATCATGCAAGTCTGGTCAGGGGATGCTTCCGGCGAAGTTAAAGTAAACAATTCCTGCTATGGCCCGGATGAAGCAGAAGACATTGCCTCTGCCCAGAAAACCGCAAAAAAGATAGGCGTTCCGCTTAAGGTTATTGATCTACGGGATGAATATCAACAGGAAGTTTTGGAGTATTTCAAAAAAGAGTATGCCCAAGGCCGGACTCCAAACCCCTGCGTTAAATGTAATTGGAAAATAAAATTCGGTGCCTTATTGGAAAAAGCTAAAAACGTTATTCCGGAGATGGAATACTTTGCAACAGGGCATTATGTAAGAGTTGAATATGATCCTAAAGTAAAACGTTACTTGTTAAAAAGAGGAAAGGACCCTCTTAAAGACCAGTCATATTTTTTAGCCTTTTTAAAGCAGGAACAACTAAAACATTGTCTTTTTCCAATAGGCAATTTCACAAAAACCGAAATCAAAGAAAAAGCAAAACAATTAAACCTGGGATTAGAAGAAAAAGCTGAAAGCCAGAACTTTGCTGCCTTAGGACATGAATCCTTATTGCAAAACACATCAAAGCCAGGAAATTTCATAGATGAAAGCGGAAAAATCATAGGAAAGCACCGAGGGGTATCCTATTACACAATTGGACAAAGGCGGGGATTAGGCATAGCCTGGGCATATCCCTTATACGTGATAAAAATAATCCCTGAAGATAATACAGTTATACTGGGGCCAAAAGAAAAACTGTTTGGCTCTAAGCTTATGGCTACAGATGTTAACTGGATAGCCTTTGAGAAGCTAACAGAAAGTATCGAAGTAACAGCAAAAATACGCTATGTACAAAGAGAGACCACAGCCACCCTTACCCCCCAACCTGATGGTAAATTGCTGGTAGAGTTCCATGAGCCGCAAAATGCTATTACTCCAGGTCAAATAGTGGTATTTTATAGGGAAGATCTTCTTATTGGGGGCGGAGTTATTTTAGAGGCTCTTAACAGCTAATTTTTTTATAGAGGTGGCTTATGTTTGAGCTAGGATTGTTATTTCAAAACATACTTTATCAAAATATTTTCTATGCCGGGATTTTAGCTTTTGGGGCTGGGATTTTAGCTTGTGCTACTCCTTGCGTTTATCCTTTGGTGCCGATCATTGCCGGAGTTATTGGGGCGCATAAGCAAGAGAAGAAACTGAATGGTTTTTTTCTTTCTCTGGCTTATGTAACTGGGATGTCCCTGGTTTTTACAATTTTAGGGATGGCTGCTGTTTCTGCCGGAAAAGTGTTAGGTGCATATGCCAGCCATCCATGGGTATATTTTCTGATGGGAAATTTGTGTTTGTTCCTGGCTTTTTGGATGTTTGGGCTGGTGAATATTCCACAGTTTAATTTATCTAATAGTAAAGCTTTTTCCAAGAACCAGTGGTTATCTGTATTTCTGCTGGGGGCTATATCCGGATTTATTGCTTCGCCTTGTACTTCGCCGATCTTGGGTTTGCTTTTGCTCTATGTGGCTACGACTGGTAATTTTGTTTATGGTGGGATTTTGCTTTTTCTTTTTGGATTTGGGATGGGGTCTTTGTTGATTTTGGTGGGGACTTTTGTGGGGTTATTAAAGTCATTGCCTAAGCCTGGTGGTTGGATGGTTAGAATAAAGTTTATTTTAGCTATTATTATGGTTTTGGTGGCTGAATACTTTTTGATAAAAACAGGTGGGGCTTTGGTTTAGGTTTTTGTTATGCAAAGGTCTTGGCTAAATATTCATAAAATCAGAATTTTGGTTTTCAGTTTACTTATTCTTTTGTCCCCAGTTTCTCTATTTGCTCATCCCCATGTCTTCATTGAGAATAAACTAGACATTGTTTTTTCTGATGATGGTTTAAAAGGAATAAGAGTTAATTGGGTTTTTGATAAGATTTTTAGCAATATGATTTTTGTTGATTATGATAAGAATAATAATCAGAAGTTTGAAAAAGAAGAAAAAGCATTGATCAAAGAAGAGGCTTTTTCAAATTTAAAGGATTATAATTATTTTTCTCATATAAAAATCAATAAAAAGAACTTTGAGGTAAAATATATAAAAGACTTTAATGCTTCACAAAAAGAAGGTCTTTTAGCATACAGTTTTTTCATTCCTTGTCATGTCACAGCTACTCAGGATAAAAAAGAGATACGGATTTCCATATATGATCAAACTTATTATATTGATATTGCTTTAGCAGAAGAAAAGCCAGTTAATTTTGATAATCATAATAACATTGAATACACTTATACAGTTAAAGAAATAGAAGAAGAAGATTCCCCGGTTATTGCAGATGAAATCACTGTGCTTTTTAAGAAGAAAGAAAAGGTTTCAGGATAATATATTGTGTTCATAAAAAAAGCGTTTTTGACGTTTTTATTGGTTTTTTTGGGGAGCGCTTTACTATTTAAAGATATTCACGCAAATCCTCTTTTACGCGGAAAACCAAAACCAGGTAAAACCATCCGGCTAAATATATATCAAAAAGGCCTTTCTCAGCTGGCCTCTGTCCAGAGGAAACTAAATAAGGAATTATCTGGCCTTCTGACTGATCTTAAAAAGAAAAATCCACTTTCGGTGTTTACTGTTCTATTAATTGCTTTTATATATGGCGCGCTTCATTCATTAGGCCCCGGACATGGAAAAATGCTGATCAGC
>JBHPDY010000046.1:0-12775 GCA_042577605.1 Candidatus Margulisiibacteriota bacterium | reverse complement strand
ATCCAGGCTATGCCTGGTAGATATCATGCATAAAACCAAGGATACAATATATTTTCTACCGCCGTTTATAGCTTTATTAGGATTTTATTTGTTTAATATTATTGGCACCATATCTGTAATAAATGAGCCTGGTCTATTTACTTATAAATTTTTTTTCACATTATTAGCGCTTATACTTTCTTTTTACTTGTTTTATTTCATTATTTTCCAAACCAAAAACAAGTGGCATATAAACTGGTCTTATACTCATAATTATCTAAATTCTAATTTAATATTCATAGCTGGCTTATGGTCAGTATGTATTCTTCTTTTTTTGCTATATTATAGTAGGCATGGGCTTCCGCCTGTTTTTGATATAAATCTCAATGAATTTACCAACATATATCTTCTTCGTGGAGAAAAATGGACAACCCTTCCTGAAGGAACTCACTGGTATAGAGTCGGTTTTTTTGTGTTACCTAGTTTTATTGCCATATACACATTCATTCTCAAAAAATTATATGGAACTTTCAAATATAAAGTTATTTTTTATGTAAATCTATTAGCAGCATTAATCTTTTTAAGCTTTCCTGCTTCAAAAGGTCAATATATAAATTTAATACTTTATTTTCTTATCTGTAATATCCTTTTACGAGGAAAGCAGATAAAGCTTAAAACTTTATTGTCTTATATTTTGGGGGTTATTGTTTCTATTTTTATTTTGCTACGGATATATCTTTTTAATAGAGAAACCATTGAAGTTATAACCATTTTACCTAAATATATATTTGGAAGAATTTTCGCTGACTATTCCAAAGCACATGCTTATCTCTTGCAGATATTTCCTTCTAAACACGAGTATTTGTGGGGCCATTCATTCATTAATCCAGGAGGCATATTTCCGCTCAAATCTATAAATATATCTAACCTCTTAGGTTTTTATGTAAATAGACAAAGCCTTGAAAACTATTCTTCACCTAGTTATTCGCAAGGGTATGTTAATTTTGGGATTTGGGGAATCTTTCTTGTATTTATATTAATGTTTATGCAACTTTTGATATTTCAGTATATATTTAAAAAACTACCCAAAAACCCATTACTTCTTACTATATATATTATTTTTTTAGGGCGCCTATTAGGCTATGCCAACCAAGGTATTCATTTAATATTTCCCGAACAATTAGTTTTAGTGTTCGGTATAATATTTATTTTTTATTATTTACTTAAAGAGATAGAAAAGTTTGTTTTATCTATTAAGAACTGAATGGAACTTGAAATGATTGGAGGAAAACTATAATGCGTATTTGCATGATATCTACCAGGCATAGCCTGGATGATGCAAGAGTAATTCATAAAGAAAGCAAAAGCTTAAAAGCAGCTGGCCACGAAGTTATTCTATTGTTCAGCTGCAATTCAAATTACGAGTATTCAAGCTTTGACGGCACTGTTATTACCAAGGGAAAAGCACCAAACGGTGCTACTGAAATCCATGGGATGAAAGTATATGGATTACCTAAAAGAAATGGCATTCTAGGAAAGATAAAAAGTTATTTTGAATTAAGCTCTTTTGCTGCTACTTTGAAAGCAGATGTTTATCATGCACATGAGCCTGACTTATCTTTAGCTATAGCCATCCGCACAAAAAAACTTCTAAAAAAACAAAAACACCAGGCACTTGTTTTGCATGATATGCATGAGTATCCTCCAGGAAGCCCCTTTGACAGAGCAATAGGCATGCTTAAATATATCACCCTATATATATATAAATTTTTTGATAAACACTTCATTAAAAATGTTGATCATATCATCACGGCAAACAGCATTGTTCGAGGATATTCGCTAGCGCTTTCTTATCAAAAAACAGTAGATATTATTTATAATGGGCCAAGCTTAAAACTCTTCCCTCAATCCAAACCACCTATATGGGACAAAGAATCAAAACTCATTTTATGTCATGAGGGTTCGCTGGGATTTAACAGAGGACTGAAAGTTTTAGTTTCTGTAGTTCATAAATTTAAAAACCGTGTAAGACTAAAAATAATTGGTGATGTGTTCGGGGCAGAGCGAGAATGGTTGGAAAAAGAAATAAAAAAACTCAATCTTGAAGAAGCAATTGAACGAACGGGTTGGCTGCCTTACCAAAAAGTTGGAGACGCATTAAGAGATTGTCATATTGGATTAATACTATTTAGAGATTGTATGCAAAATCGTTTAGCTGGACCGCCAAACAAGCTTTTCAACTACATGAATGCGGGCTTACCTGTAATTAGTGTTGATTTTCCTGAAATGCGCAGAATAATACAAGAAGAAAAATGCGGCTTATTAATCAAAGATCAGAGTGAAAAGGCTATCATAGATACTTTGAACCAAATATTAACAATGCCCCCCACAGATATTATGACAATGGGCTTAAAAGGACAAATAGCTATTAAAAACAGATATTCTTGGGAACAAATGGAAACAATATTATTGTCTGCTTATGAAAAGCTAGAAAAAAACTAATAATATGAAAAATAAGAATTTCATCAAAAAAGAACAAAACAGGAGAAAATCTAAAATACCCTATTTAGATAATCCAAGAATAAAAAAACTATTATTTTTCTTCTTTCTCTTTTTGTGCTCTTATTCGTTTGCCGCAAATACAGGAAACTTGGATATTTCTCCTGAAAAATCTGCAACTTATAATTGCAGCGCATTTAATGAAATATTCAATTCAGCCAAGTTTAATCAAAAAATAATTATCCCACATGGACAATATAAAATTTCAGGGACAATTATTATTAACAATCCTGTGATGCTGGATGGTAACGGAGCAACCCTAACATTTGTAAATAATTCTTCTCAGCAGGGCTTCAGAGTAACAACCAGCAACGTATCAATACAAAACCTAATAATAAACAAAACTACTCCACCCTCACCAAAATTTCCTGATCATGAAGGAATCCTTATTACTGGTAAAAATGCAAAAAATTATATATCAAATATAAAAATAAGCGGCTGCACTTTATTTAATTGGTTTAAAGCAATTGATACTGAATTTGTCAAAAATTTCCGCATTATAAATAATAATATTTACAACTGCTATTATGCTGGTATAGCTATGCATTCTTCCTTAGAAGGACTAGTTAATAAAAATAATATTCACGACATCACCGCTGACAATAAATACGGCTCAAATTGCTATGGAATTCAAACTTCCAAACATAACGGAACAGAAGAAAAAAGACCTGTCTCCAAAAAAATAATAATATCTGAAAATATTATTCGTAATATCCCTACCTGGGAAGCATTAGATACACACGGGGGAACCTCCATATCTTTTATAAATAATATAATTGAAAATTGCAGGATAGGTATTATGACAGGTTCTTACAATGTAAAGGGAGAAAAAAGAGGCCCGCGCAGATGTACAATAAAGGGAAACATCATATATTCAGACGAATCATATATTCCCAAAAAACATATGTCTTATGGAATAGTAGTCCATGGAAGTATGGACGAAAAACAAACCGGATATGAAATAGGCAAAGATAATATTGTTATAGGAAACATTATCTCCGGATACGGGTGCACAGCTGTTGGCCTTGGGCAAACAGGCGCTATCTATGTCTATGGCACAAAAAGAACAAAGATTACCAATAATAATATAATCGATTCAGGTGTTACAGGAATCTTCGTTAATGGAGATAACGAGTCTCTGGACATTAATAGCAACACCATTGAAAAAATCAGCAAAAAAGGAGCGGGCATATATGTAAAACATCGTATTTATAAGGCAAACTCCGGATATATACGAAATAACTTAATTCATCCTGGCAAAGATGGTAATGGAATACACATATATGACTCTAATCAAAACTTAAGTTTAACAAATAATGAAATCACTGTCTCTGGAAAAGGAAAAAAATATATTGCCGGACCTAACAGATCAAGGATTAAGGCATTAAAAAATTGATAATAAAAATCCTTCGTAAAATCAATCTAAAATCAGAATTTGCTCGTAATGTCCTTACTTTAACAACAGGCACTACCATTGCCCTGGCCATACCAGCGCTGGTTAGCCCTATATTAACCCGCATATATACTCCAAAAGATTTCGGTGTATTTGCTCTATTTCTGAGCATAGTTAATATCTTGTCTATTATCTCCACAGGCAAATTCGAAATGGCCATAATCTTGCCCGAAAAAGACAAGGACTCGATTAATTTAATGGTACTTACAAATATAATAGCTGCTATAGTTTGCCTTTTATCTTTCGTAATCATATATTTTTTCAATGCTCCTTTATGTGCTCTATTCGACAACCAAAGTATATCCAAATATCTCTTTTTAGTTCCTATTAGTGTTTTTATTTACAGCTCTTACCTTTCTCTTTTCTATTGGGCTAACAGGAAAAAAGCCTATAAAAACATTGCCCTAAGTAAAATTAATCAAAATGCGGGAATGGCTCTTATTCAATTAATCATGGGTATTACCAAAAAAATGGGGGAATGGCTTATCATTGGACGAGTGTTTGGGCAACTATTTGCCCTCTTAACAATTGGCTTTACAGAAATAAAACAACTTAAAAACCATCTTAACCAGATAACATTTAAAAGCCTTAAAACATTAGCCTTAAAATATAGCCGTTTCCCAAAGCACTTGGTCATCTCCCAGGGTATCGGGATTTTTTACCAGCAAATCCCTGTCTTTTTTTTAACAAATTATTTTAGCCTGGCCATAGTAGGTTTTTTCTCACTGGCCTCACAAATGAGCGAAGTTCTGGTAATCCTAATATCCAGATCACTGGGAGACGTTTTCAGACAAAGGGCAACTGAAGATTATAATAATAACGGCAGGTTTGATAGGCTTTATTTAAAAACGGTTAAACATGCCTTTTTTATTTCTGTTGTACCCTTTATTATTCTGTTTATCTTCGCACCAGACATTTTTGCTTTGGTCTTTGGTGAAAAATGGCGTATTGCCGGCGAATACACACGCATTATTTCTATTGGGAGCTTTTTTTCTTTTGTTATCACACCATTGGACAAGGCCCCTATCATTATTAGAAACACTAAATATGTACTAAAATGGCATACTGGGTTTTGCATAGCAAATATACTAATAGTATTTATAGTGTTAAAGCTTCAGCTTTCTGTTATGTTTTACTTAGCGCTTTGGTCTTTTGTGCGCATGATATTTTATTTGTTTCAACTGGTTTTCGGTTATAAATTTAGTCTGGGAGGCAATGAACTATCATTTAAAAACTTAAAAAGGGGATTATTTAATAAATGAAAATTATATCTGTTGTTGGGGCAAGACCGCAATTTATCAAACTGGCGCCACTTTCCAAAGAACTAAGAAAAACTCATAACGAAATAATCATTCATACAGGCCAACACTTTGATAAAAATATGTCTGAAATATTTTTTAACCAGATGGAAATCCCTGTGCCTGACTATGATCTTAATATTACAGAAGCTACTCATGCCACACAAACAGGTAAAATGCTCATTGCCCTGGAAGATGTTTATTTAAAAGAAAAACCAGATTTAGTAATAGTATTCGGAGATACAAACTCCACCCTTGCAGGGGCCTTAGCTGCCTCAAAATCACACCTGCCAGTTATGCATATTGAGGCTGGCCTAAGATCTGGGGACATGAAAATGCCAGAGGAACAAAATAGGATCATGGTTGATCATATCTCTGATTATTTAAGCTGCCCCTGCCAAAATGCTTTAAACAATTTAGCAAAAGAAGGTATTTCAAAAAATGTATTTAATACCGGTGATATTATGTACGATGCCATATTAATGTTTTCCCAAAAAACAGAAGCGCTAAATATTTTGGATAAATTCAAAAAACAATACCCTAATATTGAATTACACAACTATCAACTGCTTACCATTCATCGTGCGTCCAACACAGATAATCCGGACCTCCTCAAAACCATCTTTCAAATATTAGAAGCATCCAAACAAAAATATATTTTCCCTATCCATCCCAGAACAAAAAAGAAAATAAAAGAATATAATATCCAACTCTCTGAAAACATACAGGTTATAGAGCCTATTGGTTATCTAGAGATGTTAATGCTGATAAAAAACGCCAAAAAAATTGTTACTGATAGCGGTGGTCTACAAAAAGAAGCCATGTTCCTTAAGACCCCCTGTATCACTGTTCGCGATACAACTGAATGGATGGAAACAGTCGAAACAGGTTGGAATAACTTAGTATTAGAATCATCTGAAAGCATAAACCAAGAATATTTTCTTAATTTACTGTGTGCAGAACCTTTAATTCATAATAAAAATATTACCTCTCCTTATGGTAATGGCCAGGCTGCACAAAAAATCAATGACATACTTAAAAGTATACATAGTTAATAAATCCCGCCTAATTTCAGCCATGCTGCTGGCTGTATTATATTTTTTCTTGGAATATGAATATATTAGTTACATCTACCCAATGTGGAGTTATGCTGGCTTCACCTTAGATTTTAATTTTCATAAATTTATTGAAGCAAAAATATGGTTCTTTTTTCTCCTATATTTACTAATAACAAAAAAACGAAGCAGTTTTATGTTTGCTATTCTTTCTATTTTTTTTACTTTTGTTTTAATTCCACATTTAATTATTTTCTCCTTTATGAATGGTGAAAGGCTTCCCATGTATACGAACTTTTATTTTATACTTTTAGCTTTTCTTTTTGATTCTAAAACTTTAAACCTCAGCTTTCTTAAAAAATTTAAAATACCCCATAAAACACACGGTTTATTTCTCGTTTGCCTAACTATTTGTTTGCTCATTCCCTTTATATTGATCTATAAATTCAACTTAAATTTTAATGTGTTATTTTTGAATGAAATTTATGAAACCAGGGCTATAGCCGGAAAACAGATGAACATGTTCACCGGCTATTTCTATTCTTGGTTAACTTTCGCTGTAATCCCTGTATTGTTTATTTATTCATTATTGAACAAAAAAAGGCACCTTACACTTTTCTCCATAGCCTGCTTATTATATTCATTTATTATTCTCGCCCATAAAAGTGTTTATTTTGCTATATTGCCCTTATATTTCTTTTATCGTTTCGGGAATACAATGGAAAAAAAAACACAATATTTCCTAGGTGTTCTGCTAGTATTACTCTGTTCTATTGTGTGCATAGAAAGTATAACCGGGGGAAATATTTTTCAATCCATTTTCATTAGGAGAATATTCTTTATTCCCGCTTTATTAACACAGTATTATTTTGAGTTTTTCAAGGCTAAACCAATGCTTCTCAGCCATAGCATTTTCAGCCGCTTTGTGCCATCCGCCTACTCCTTACAACCAGCCAAGGAAATCGGTTTTGCTTATTTTAATTCTCCCTATATGAACGCCAATAACGGATTGATTAGTGATGGGTATATGAACTTCGGCGTTCCCGGTATTATTCTATGGGGTCTTTTTTTCGCGCTATTATTATTAATATTTAAATCCTTGAAAGCTAATGATAAATACTTTGGTGTTTTTGTAGTTATATTCCTTTCATTACGAAACTCGGAACTATTAACTGTCATAGGAACGCATGGATTGGGCATCCTTTTTATTTTGTTCATTCTAATCATAAACCACACTCAGCCTGAACCAGCCAAAGTTGAGGCTGATTAACAAGTTTTTTTATCAATTTGAGCGGCTTTCGTCGCACAAATTAAAGAAAAAAGACAGCCCCGGTTTGCTTAGATGACAACTTTACAGGTAAGATATGATTCTATAAAAATCTAAACACTAGGACAAAAATGAAAACTAAAAACATACTACATATACTAATGCATGAATATGTGCTTGACTCCAGAGTAAAAAACGAAACAGAATCACTCCAAAAAACCGGGTATTCTGTTACCGTATTCTGCTTAACCGGCAACAATACCAAAAAAACAGAAATCAGAAATAACGTCAAAATTGTTAGGCATGGCTTTGGTTCCAAAAAAACAATAAAAATATTCAGCACCATAGTAGGCATGTTTTTTAAAGCAATGCTTCAAAAATATAAAATTATCCATGTTCATGACATAACAGCCCTGCCAATAGCGTTTATAATAGCAAAACTAAAAAGAATACCTTTTATTTATGATTCCCATGAACTATGGGCTAAAGCAGAGCACAATACTAATTCCAAATTAGCAATTCACGGCGCTATTACCATTGAAAAAATAATTGCCCATAAAGCTTCTCAAATAATAACTGTATCTGATTCAATTAGGGATCACTTAAAAATATCCTTCAACAACCCTAATGTCACAACAATTAGAAATATTCCTTCCTATACCCAAAAAGGTAAATATAATATTTTTCGTGAAAAACACAACATTCCACAAGACACTCCTATTTTTATTTATCAGGGACTGTTTAGTAAGTCCAGGGGAGTACACATTATTCTGGATGCATTATTAAAAACTGACCGTAACATGCGTTTCAAATTTATTTTCTTAGGCTTTGGCGACTTTGCAGAGGAAATGAAGAAGATTATCAAAGAAAACCATCTGGAATCAACAGCTATGGTCTTAGATCCAGTACCCCAGGAAATCCTTCTGCAATACACTAAAAGCGCTGACATAGGTGTACATGCTATTGCTAACACTTGCTTAAGTCATGATTATTGCTTGCCCAATAAAATCCTCGAATTTATGCAAGCCGGTTTAGCCATAGTCTGTACTAATTTAACCGAACTATCAAAATTTATTAACACTAACCATATTGGCCTAACATTTGAAAACAATAACCCTCAGGACCTGGCCGCTAAAATAGAACAATTAGCTACTGATAAGGAATTATTATTAAAATATAAATCAGAAGCACAAAAACTGAGCAAAAAAATAACCTGGGAAAATGAAGCTGAAAAATTGTTCGGGATATATGAAAAACTAATCTAAATAAATGGATTTTTCATTCTTTAAAGTCAAAATAAATCCGGAAAATAGTTCAGACAATCTTGCTGGTTTTGGAAAACGCAAAAACACAGAAATCACTTTTGGCCCCAAAGAACTCTATTTGAAAATATTATGGGTAAAGAGTAATTCCAATCTCATTGTTATAAGCATAGATGCGCTATATTTTCCGCGCACAATAGCTCAAAATGTTATTCGTTATTTAGCCAACACTTATCAAATTGCTAAAAAAAATATTGTTTTCAATGCTACCCATACACATTCAGCGCCAAGTACTGACCTAAATGTCTTTGGCCAAATAAACAAAGAATATTTGGACGAGATAAACATAAAAACTATCCAGGGATTAGATTTCTGCTGGCATAATTTTAAAAAGGGCCACCTTGAATTTGATGAGCTTAGCCTACCTAATAAATTATTCGTAAAAAGAAGAAAGCTCGGTAGGGATATCAGAAAACTATTTCTTCAAAAAAAAATATTAATGCTCCCCAACCACAACCGGGAAACAGATAACAATATCCGCTCAATTAAAATCTACGACAATGAAAAAAAACTATGTTTAATTGTATATAATTTCTCTTGTCATCCGGTCTTTGATTTTGCATTATCAATATCTTCTGACTGTATAGGGACAATATCAAATGCTATTGAAGATCAGCTTCAAGTTCAAAGCATTTTCTTGCAAGGATTCGCAGGGGATATTAGACCGAACTATACAGCCACCAGTGTAAAGATCACAAATATTAAAGATTATTTGAAGCTAATATTTAATAAGGAAATTTTTATAGATTATGATGATTCTTTTTATAATTATTTTTGCAATAATATCAGTACCTGCCTTATTCAAAATGCCTCTGAGAAAAACAAAAACCCGCAAATCCCGGCAATTAATATAAAATTAAAATCTTTTACCGCTAATTTTAGTTCCATAACCGGAGAAATCCAAAAAAACATTGAAATAAACTTAATACTAATCAAGAACAATCTTTTTATCAGCCTCCCGGCCGAAGTCAATTCATATTACTACGATCTATTAAAAAATAAATTTCCGGATTTAAGAATCTATCCTCTTGGCTATGCACCCGGTATGATAGGTTACCTGCCCGGAGCAGAAGAAGTTGATGAAGGAGGCTATGAAATTTATTCCTATACTAACTATGGTTGGGATAGTAATATCTCCAAAAAAAGCATAGAATATTTTTCAGTAAAATTAATTTCCGAGATAAAACAGCTTATCTCTAAAGATTAAAAATGACTAAATTCACTAAAAATTCACTTATAAACGATCTAATTAAACTAAACATCCAAAAAGATGACACTGTTCTAGTTAGAGGGGATATGGGAAAAATTGGTCGCGTTGACGGAAAATTAAGCGAAGTATTTCTAAGCGCTTTTTTAGATCTCATAGGCCCTAACGGCACCTTAGTAGCATTATCATTTACAAAATCATTCCTCCGCCCTTTTGTAAACAAAGACCATATTTTTAGTAAAGATACTCCTTCAACAGCTGGAGCCATAGCAAAGATATTTTTAAATCACCCTAATGCCGTTAGAAGTCAGCACCCTACCAATTCTGTGGTAGCTATAGGCAAAAACGCCATAGAAATCACTAAGAATCATGATGAAAAAGCACTTTCATACTCCCCCATAAAAAAAATTATCGAACTAAATGGAAAAATGATTTTAATAGGCTGCATAGATTCAAGCCCTGGATTTACAACTGTCCATTATGCTCAAGAAAAACTTGGTTTAACCCAAAAAAATATACTGCGTAATAGGCTGGGAGTATACTATGAAAAAGATGGTCAACGTAAATTCTTCCGCAGAAAAGACATTGGTGGTTGTAGTGGCGGATTCCATAAATTTTATCCGCTTTATAAAGGAAAAAACAAATTAACAGAAGGTAAATTCGGCAATGCATCATGTTTTACCATTAATACCAAAGATGCTTTTGAGATTGAATACAATGTTCTAAAAAATGATCCAAGGTTTGCCTTGTGTGACAAACCCATGTGTAAAATATGCCGAGGGACATGGTTCTTTAATAAAAAAGATATGCCAAAATTCTATATAAAATATTTTTTTCAATTAATGAAGAAAATATTTTTTGCCTTTAGAAAGGAAAAATTATGAAAATTTGGGTTGTTGAAATTGGAGAGCCTTTACCAGTAGAAGAAAATGTTCGCCTTCATAGATATGGGGTGTTCACTAAATATCTAGCTCAAAAAGGGGTGGATATAACCTGGTGGACATCTACTTTCTCTCATGCCCCTAAAAAAAATTTCAAAAATCAAAATTGCCGGGAAAATATTGACGGCGTAAACATAAATTTTATTTATGGCAAAGGCTACAGAAAAAACATCTCTTTTGCCCGGATCTTTCATCAACGCACTTTTGCTAAAAATTTCTTAAAATCCGCTAAAAACGAGCCAAGGCCTGACCTGATTATCTGCAATTTACCAACCATCGAAAATCTAAGAGCTGTCTATACATATTCCAAGCAAAACAATGTGCCTTATATCATAGATGTACGCGATGCTTGGCCAGATGAATTAATTGATTTATTTCCTTCTATACTTAAGCCTATGGTAAAGCTTTTATTTCTTGGAACATTTCTTAAAATGAAAACCGTGTTTAAAAATAGTATGGGAGTAATGGGTTCTTCCGGTAATATTTTAGACTACGGATTAAACTTCACCGGTAGGAAAAAAAATGAAAACGATCACTTGTTTTACCATGGTTATTCTTCCCAAAAACCTAACCAGGCTGAGCTTGCCAAAGCAAATCAATTCTGGGATAAACTAGGAATAAAAAAAGAAATATTTACGGCCTGCTTTTTCGGTACTATTGGAAAATTCTTTAATTTCGACACCTTAATTAAAGCCGCTGAAATCTTAGAAAAAGAGTACGAGATACAAATTGTTATATGCGGTGACGGCAGCCAATTAAAGGAATGCCAGCATAAAGCAAAAAATATAAAGTCACTCTTTTTTCCAGGCTGGGTAGACTTTCCCAAAATATGGGCTTTAATGGAAAGGTCTGATTTTGGTATTGCTCCTTATGTTTCAGACAGTAACATGTCCTTTCCAAACAAACCTTTTGAGTATTTTGCAGGCGGATTACCCATTATCTCCAGTATCCAAGGAGAATTAAAAGAAATACTGGAAACAAACAAATGCGGTTATACTTACTATGATACAGACGTCGAAAAACTATGTGAGATATTCCGCAAAGTTATTGTTAACAAAGAGGAAACCGCTGCTATGAGTAAACGAGCAAGAAAGCTTTTCGAAGATAATTACACCCACGAAAAAGTATTTGAATCAGCCTATTCATATCTAAAAACTATCATAGCCAAGATAAAAGGAAAGTAAACTCTGTTTTAATAAGCAATGCTAAAAATGAAAAATAAAATTATTTGGCCTGAAGGAAAAGATTTTGCCTTTACCGTTTTTGATGATACGGACTTTGCTACTTTAGAAAACGTCCGTAGTGTCTATTCTTTTCTTCAAAACAATGGATTTAAAACCACAAAATCAGCCTGGCCCATTAAGGGACATCATAAACCATTAATCGGAGGCTCTACTTGTGAAGATATCGACTATCTTAAATGGCTATTAGCTCTCCAAAAAACCGGATTTGAAATTGGTTTTCATAATGCAACTTATCATACCTCTTTAAGGGAGGAAACAATCAAAGGCATAGAAAAATTCAAAGAACTTTTTGGCCACTACCCTGATTCAATGGCCAACCATGCCGATTGCCTTGAAAGCATATACTGGGGCAACTACCGTTTAACTGGGATACAAGAGTATCTTTATAATCTGCTGTTAAGAAACAGGCATAAAAATCTATTTCGCGGTCATCTTAAAGAAGATAAATAC
>JBHPDY010000045.1:0-12847 GCA_042577605.1 Candidatus Margulisiibacteriota bacterium | reverse complement strand
GATTTTTATCAAAGGCTTTGCGATTGCATTTTGAACATCTCATTTTGATATCATAGTAAAAAGAGCATAACAGGTCAACTATTTAGCTTATCAATGATAATATGACGTTAACGGGTTTTATCTAAAACAAAGCGCAAAATAAAATAGAAGTTCTTTGTAAGAAACAGATGAAAACACTAAAAAATCTGACCAACACTATTGTAGGCCAGTTTGAAATTCTTATACAAAAACGGCACCAGCAAAAGAGTAAGCAAGGTTGAACTAAAAAGCCCTCCTATAATTGTCCAACCCAAAGGTGCCCATAAATCACTTCCGGAAATAGTTAGGGGAATTAAACCGGCAATAGTAGTAATAGAAGTAATTAGCACTGGTAAAAATCTAGATTCCGCTGCTTTGCAAATAGCTTCAATGAGCACATTTTCATTTTTAACTTCTATGTTTATCTGTTCAACTAAAAGAATCGCATCATTGACTACAATCCCAATTAAACTAGTCAAGCCGATAAAAGCAGTAAATGAAAAAGGTTGTCCTGCTAATAATAGCGCTATTACCGAACCAACTACAGCAAAGGGAAGAGCTGTTAAGATTATTAATGGTTGTAGTAACGAGCGAAACTGAAAAACTAATACAGCAAAAATTGCTAATACAGCAATAGTTGACGCTTTTTTCATACCTGCAAAAGAGGTTTGGCGATTTTTTAGTTCTCCTTGCATATCAAAGCCATAATCTTTGGGAAAATCTAATTTTTCTAATCTATTTATTAACCTCTTGGTTGTTTTATCTACGGAATGACCATTTAAAACATCTGCGGTAAGTATGGCTGCTGGCTTAAAATTATAGCGGAATTTAGTAATTGGCTCGGATTTTAGTTCAATTTTACATAATTGCTTTAAAGGAACCTGAAAGTTAATCTGTGAAGTAACATAAAGCTTTTCTAAAATTGTATAAGGATTATTCGAAGTATCATTACTTTGAATAGCTATATCATAAGAATTATCTTTATTATCTACAAAAGAGGAAACATTCATTCCGGATAAAGCAATCCTTAAAGTTGCTTGAATAACTGATATGAAAACACCATAATTTGCAGCCTGTTGCTGGTCAATAGCAATTTTAAATGAAATTCGTTTTTTTGGGATTGGATTATTAATATTAATTACGCCAGGAAGTGCTTCTAATTCCTTTTGGACATCTAAGGCTAGATTTATCAGTTTTTGTGGATCATTACCATAAAGCCAGACCACAATCGGCGCTTTTAGCGGTGGGCCTTGGATAAATTCTTTTATTTCAATATCTGCTTTTTTATAGTTTTTAAAATGGGCCCTTAGCTCTGAGATGAATTCTTGATTCTTATTATTAGGAAGAGGATTAAGATTTACCAGGATTTGGCAAAATGATTTATCAGCTAAAGATAGGATTTGGTTATAATATATTAATGGATTACTATCACCGATATTTGATGCAATACTTTTTATTTCTTCTTTATCCAAAAGATACTCTTCAATGTCTTTAGCAATATTTTCTGTTTTTTCCAGGGAACTGTCTGGATTAGTTCTAATATTTATTAAAAATTGTGATTTTTGGGCTTTGGGGAAATAGGCAACATTTAAAAAACTAGCTAAAAACACTGTAAACATAACTATCCCAATAATAATAACAAATGTTTTTTTAGGATTAATTAATATTTTTTTTAATAAAGGGCGATAATACTTTTTTGAAATATAATGAAACAATTTCTCAGCTTTGGTAGCTTTTGGTAAGGATTTATTCTTTGCTAGTATTCCTGTAAAAATGGGTAATAAATAGAGCGCCGCTAATAATGAAGCGATTAGCGTAAATACTACTATTACAGGCAATCCTCTTAAATAATCCCCTGCCGAATCTTTCATCATAATTATGGGAATAAAAGCAAAAATAGTTGTTATTGTAGAAGCCGTTATGGGCCATTTGATATGGGCAACTGCTTTTTTAGTAGCCATAAGCGGTACCAAGCCTTTTTTTCTGTAGACATTTACCATTTCAATTAAAACAATGGCATTATCCACTAATAATCCCAAAGAAATTATTAAGCCCGCAATCGTAACTTGATTAAGACTAAAGTCCGGACCGCATAAAGAAAGACAGCCAACAGCAAAAAAAACTGATACAGGTAATACAATCATCACCAGAAAGGCAGATTTGAAACCAATAACTAAAAATATTACTAGACCAACAACTAAGATTCCATTACGCATATTATTACTAAAAGATTTAATATTTCTGGAAACACTAAGGCTTTGGTCAAAAAGAATATCCAATGAAATGTGTGCAGGTAAATCATCTTTAAATCCTGTTATGCTTTTATTAATATTTTCGCGGATTTTAAATATGTTATATCCTTTTTTCTGACTAATTGTGACAAAAGCAGCTTTTTTACCGTTTACTTTTTTCAAGTTTTGTACTTTTTCAACATCGTATTTAATATCTGCGATGTCCTTTAAGAAAATTGTTTTATCCGGCCCATTAAAAATTAAAGTATTTTTAATATCTTGGATGTCATTATAAGCAGGATTAACAATCACATTAAATACCCTGGATTTTAGGTTTAGCTCACCTGCTGGAATCGCTACATTGGTATTTTTTATTGAACCAACAACTTGTTTTAAGGAAATGTTGTTCATTGCTATTTTTTCAAAATCCAAGGCAATAGTGACTTGCCTTTTTGGAATTCCTACAATATCTATCTGATTAATACCCTCAACTAACATAATTTTATCTTTAAGCTTTTTACAAATATCTTCTATCTCAGAATAAGATGCGCTCTCAGAAGTAATACCAATTTGGAGGATCGTTATATTTGTAATATCCATAGCATTTATATTAATTTCTGAAATTTCTTTTGGTAATTTAGAGCGAAGCTGGTTAATTTTTTTTACAATTTGCTCATATTTTTTAGCGGCTTTTGTTTTCGGACTGAATTCAATTTTAAATAATACTCCATTATTTACGATTGTGGTTTCCAGATTCTTTAAGTCTCCAACTTCCCTGATACCATCTTCAACTTTTTTCACTACAGTATTTTCCAGGATCTGCTGGTTTGCTCCAGGGTAGATTACAGTAACAAATGCTCCGGGTTTAGATATTAAGGGATCTTCTGTTTTCGGCATTGTAAGAAAAGAGTATAATCCAAACGCAACAGCTAAAATGAAGATAATAAGAATAAATTTATATTGCTTAAAAACAATCTTCATTGTGCTAATCCTTTAACTTGATTTAGATAGTATTTATCAAGGGTATTTTTTGGTGAAAGCAGTAAGATATTTTTCAATTGAGAAACATATTTCTCTTTTTCATTCATTAGTTTATAGGTTTGGGCTATTTGATATTTGATACGAATATTATCAGGGCTTAGCATTAATGCCCTATTAAACATTCTAAGTGTATCCTCAAATGTATAATTTACTTTAGCGCCTAAAGAACTTGCCCAAAATTTGATAAAAAAGTTTAGTTTGGCAATATTACGATAATACATACCCAAACAATACAATGCCGGCACAAAGTCCTTTTTTAAACTTAATGCTTTGTTAAAACTCCCTTCAATCTTTTTTAGATAGCAAATCTGATCCTTTGGGGGCTTTAATAAAGTTAATTGGCCAAGAGCCCCTCCATAAAGAAAATACCCGGTAGGATCTAATGGCTCCATTTTTATCATATCTGCAGCAATGGCTTTTGCTTTTTGTAGTTCTTTTTCTACTATTTTAGGGCCCTTTATTTCACTCAAATCAAGGTAAGTTTGGACAAAATTTACTTTATCAACATCATACGCTTGTACTTGCTTAATAAGAAATAACATCATTAATAATCCGATAATTAAATATATTGTTACGGTTGTTTTCATTATATTTCTCCTTCCACTGCAAGTATCTCGAAAGGCTCAGGCATATTTAATTTTGCGGCAATTTTATCGTCTAAGATTCCAACCATTTCAAAGCTGACTTTTTCGGGGACATTATCAGGATTTTTAATAACATTAATAATCCCTTCCCCATTTTTAGTTCCTGAAACTATTTCTGAAGGCAGTAAATATACTTTTTCTTTTTCTGAAGGAAAACAGGTTATTTTAGCAATTAATCCCGGCACCAGCCTTTTATCTGACGGTTTTAAACTAAAAGTAACGCAATAGGTACCATTTCTTGGATCACTTGCAAGAGATATTTCCGATATTTGAGCTTGAAATTTATGTTTTTGATAAGATTCAATTTCCACTAAAGCCGGATCTCCTTTTTTTAAGTGCAGGATATCCTTATCTGTAAATTGGCTCTGAACAATCCATCCACCATCAAGTGAGCCCAGTAGTAAAGCAGGCATCCCAGCAGTAACTCCTTGAAAATCACAAACTAGTTTTTTCAGGATAATACCATTAGCAGGTGCAAATATTTTGCTGTTTTTAATTTGTGCATAAGCGATTTTCAAATCTGATTTTCTAATTTCTAGCATTGTTTTGGCATTTTCCAGCTGCTCCAAAGTAATAATTTTTTCTTTAAATAAATTCTGCGCTCTTTTTAAGTCCCTCTTAGCCTTTTTATAAGCGTGCTTTGCTTTTTTGTGCTGTGCCAAAATCTCTGTTTTAGATAACTGGGCTAGCATATCCCCTTCTTTTACCTTCTGACCTTCTTTTACATAAATCGCTTCAACTACACCAGGCACTTTAAAACACAGTGGCATGATTTTCTTATGGTTTATGCGGCCAACTGTATGAACGGGCAAGGATAAGAACACTGGTTCCAGCTGATAATTCTCTTTGGCCATTACATTTGTGGTAAACACAAACAATATGAGTAAAGCTAATACCGATTTATTAAGCATTTTTTTCTTCCTTTTTAGTTCCTGCTAAAAAGTCTATTTCAGCAAGTTTCAAACAATAATCCAATTTTGCTGTGTTTTCCCTGACAAAAGCTTCTTTTAAGGCAGTTTTTGCTTTTAAATAAGCTATTTTATTAGCCTGCCCGTTATCCATTTCCTTTTTTATTCTCTCAATATTCCCTTTTGCTGAACTAACTTTAATAGCAGCTAATTTAATCTTTAAATCTAGGGTTTCTAATTCGCCTAGGGCATTTTCCAGTTTAAGGTTAATCGATTGATGTAATTGCTGATACTGATTTTCAAGTTGTTTAACAGTAAGATTAGCCTGCTTTATTTTTGCCTTATCTTGAAATCCGTTAAACAAATTAAATTGAACTGCGATCCCTGCTGCTGCATAAGCATCATCTCTTGAAATATTTTGGAATCCATATTTTTGTATCTCCAAATTAGCTACAGCAGCCACCTTGGGCAGAAATTCACAAGCTGCCATTTTTTCTTTTGCTTTTGCTGCACCAATAGCATTTTCAATTTTATGCAAATCGTAACGATATATCTTTACATCATTTTTTAATTTAGAAATATTGATCTCATCCGGGCTAATTAAGAGTAGCTTTTTTAAGCAAATTATCGGGGTGTCCATATCTTGGTTAAGTAAAAAGTTAAAATAGAAGCGTGCCTTTTTTTGCTGCAAGGCAATTTGATCTATTTTTACAATCATTTCTTGCGCTTCAATTTCAACTTGGATTATTTTTTCAGGAGTTATTTTTTCATTTTCCAGTAAAACTTTGTAGAGGCGCTTTTTTTCTTTTATAGCATCTAAATTATCTTTACATAAATTCAGAGCAACTGTTGCTTTCAAATAATTATAATATGTGGATTTGATTTCAAAAATCAAATTATTAAGCCAGGCATTCTTTTCATTAGCGCTACACTTTGCCAGTTGGGAATAATAGCTTTTATTATGCAAAACCTGGGGGTAAAAAAGCGGCTGTTTTATGCATAATTTTGCCATCATTTGTTGCTCAATCCCATAAGGCATATCAAGCTCTGCTCTTTTTTTAATTTCTATCTCATCAAATGGATTTTCTATTTTATCTTTATTGCTTTCATAAAAGTCTTCTACAAATCCTGATAAATTCACATTAAGATTTCCACCACCTATTGCTTTAAAATAATTAGACTCAAAGTCAACTGTGGGCCATAATTTACCTCCAGCTTCGTCTAATTCAGCCTGACTTATTTTCAGAGCTAATACTTTTTCTTTTAATCCCAAATTAGCTTTTATTCCTTTATTTACATATTCATCTAAAACATCCGCATATAACGGAATACTAACTAACAAGAAAATTAATAACATTATTTTTTTCATACCCGCCTCCTTACCTTTTTAGGTTAGCGCTTAAAATATGATTTAATCTTCCTGATTTATAAATTAGGACAAGAGTAGTTGTATGGATTTATAAACATGGATAACAAATGCTGGTATGATAATAATAATGCATACGATCATTACCTTTGGCGCCATCTTGGCTTTTCTTATGGCGATCCCACAATTCTTAATGATTAAACGTCATATTAAGCATTTGGTCTTAGCTCTTTTATTTAGTTCTCTTGCCTATCTGGAATTCATTTTAAGCTTGATTTTTAAAGGAGAAATAAGTAACTACAGTTATCTTATCTTCACTGAAATCCCATTCTATTTTTGTATGATTGCTTGTCTATATGTGGCGTTTGAAAACTTAATTCAAGAAGATTATAACTGGAAGGGCTCGCTTATTCATTTTATCCCTACCCTAGTTAGTTTGATAGCCTTGCCTTTTTTAGTCATTAAACCAACAGCTTATAAAATAGCTCTTATCCAAGGTTTTTTCCTTTTGGGTGAATTCAATATTTTAAGTATTGCCTATGCAATAGTTTCCGGATTCTTATTTATATATATTTTTCTTTTCATCATAAAAAACAAGCTCATCCCAAATATATTCATCTTTATAATAGCCTTTATTTTAGTTCTATTACTTGAACTAATAGCCATTTTTTCCGGAAAAACCATTTTCTTTCAATCTGCGGCAAGTCTTGCCAGTTTAATTCTAATTTTCAGTTTTATCTCTAATATTCTTTATCCAAACAGTCTTAATCTTTGGATCATTGCCATTCAAAAAAAGCGTTATGAAAGATCATTACTAGATACTATCAATAAAGATAACGTGCTACTAACACTGAAAAACCTAATGGAAAAAGACAAAATATTTCAGGATGAAAATTTATCTTTGCAAACACTTGCGGAAAAACTTGAAATAACCGCCCATCAACTATCCCAATTACTCAATGAAACTTATAACAATAATTTTAATACCCATATAAATAAATATCGCATCCAAGAAGCTAAAAAACAGCTTATTGAAAAACCTTATGTCACAGTATTAGCAGTGGGTTTTGACGCTGGCTTTTGTTCCAGTTCTGTTTTTCATAATGCTTTTAAAAAAGAAATCGGACTTACACCTCATCAGTATCGACAAAAGCACCTTGGCTAATTCGCAAAATTTTAAAAATGAATTGTCCTTAACCGGCTCCAGCGGAAGCACGCCTAGTCGATTATAACCTACACACCGCTCCGGACTGAGATAAACCATGTCCTGAGCAGAAGCGTGAGGATCCTTACATGATTAGGCTTTCTGTGTTGATTGCTTGGTTTATGAGTCTGCTCTGACGGGTGGTATAATTGATACTAATCCATATATTAGTTTACCAATAAATATTTGATTAAGAGGAGGTGCATTGTGCAAGTAGCAAGAAAAAAAATACAATTTATAATTTGCCTGATGTCGCTCATTTTTTTTTCAGGTTGTATCACTTTTACAAAAGGCCATCTGATAAAAGCAAATATACAAGGAAAGTATGCTTTCTTGGTTGTAGACATCCAAAAAGATTTTATGCAGGCAGAAGGAAAATTGCCTATAGATAGCCAACAGGCTAAAACAATTCTAAAGACAATCAACGCAGTAGTTGAAAGCATAGATGCTAATGGGTTTGAAATTGTTTATATTGGGAATGAGTTTAGTTCGTCAGATTGGATTGCCAATTGGCTTAGAAACCATGCCGCCCTTAAAGGGAAAGAGGGCGCCAAATTGGATCCTAGATTAAATATTGTAAATAATATTTATTTTAGCAAGGATCAGCCAGATGCTTTTTCAAATGATAAATTTGATCTGTATTTAAGAAACAAAAAAGTGAATAAACTTATAATTGCAGGTGTTTTTGCCGGTCAATGTGTATTAGCCACAGCAAGGGGTGCATTGCAAAGAGGTTATGAAGTTATTGTATTATCCGATGGTGTTGGCGCAAAAAATGATGATAATCTTAAGGAAGCGCTCCGAAAACACAAAAAAGATGGTACGGTTGTTATGTCATCCGCTAAATTTCTAGAGAGTTTAGTTGAAAAATAAACCAAGTTTGCTAAATTAAATTCAAACTAGCCCACGAATTCCAAAAAGATCACTGGCAACGCATTGGTCAAATGCTAGGCCGTTTGCATTTAATTGGAAAAACAATCCGTCAATCACAACGACAATTATGGAAACCAGACCTAATTGTTAATAATTGTATGAACTATTTACTTGATAACAATCTCATTCCAACGGAATACCTCTCAGAACTACAGAATATTACAAACCTATTTTTTAAAAAAACTAAAAACTCAATGAAACCAGAAGAATTATTCTTAATTCATGGAGATTGCCATAAGGGCAATTTAATTCACCGTCCAGACGAAGGCTTATTTATTATTGATTTTGATGACATCTGTATAGGACCTGCTATCCAGGATCTCTGGATGTTATTACCTGGTAATCCTGAAAATTGTGAAGCAGAAGTATCCTGGTTTTTAAAAGGTTATGAAACATTTGAGAAATTTAATTTATCGTCACTAGAGCTAATCCCAATCTTAAAGGTAATGCGCATCTTACATTTTGCAGCCTGGTGTGCACTTCAGCGAAATGATAAAGGCTTTAAACACCGTTGCTAAGAGTAGTATTAGCCAATCCCCTCTTGAGTCTGTCGCGAAATGTCATAAATCTTTCTGGCATTTCGCCACAGACCCCTCTTTCAATCTGAGTCTAATAAGATGTTTTTCTGCGGAATTTCGCAACAGGCTTCCTAGGCCTCCAATTACGATGCTGTCTCCTTTGTGGTTGGGTATTTGGCACAGAAGTTTCTTTAAATCCTTCGATCATTTCTACTGGTATCTTGAATTTGAGCAGCTTGTGTATTTCATAAAGTTCCTTCTGCTCTTCAGGGCATACCAAAGAAATAGCTCTTCCATTTGCGCCTGCTCGTCCAGTTCTTCCAATCCTATGCACATAGCTTTCAGATGTATCTGGTAAATCAAAATTTACTACGTGCGGCAAAAGGTTTATATCAAGTCCCCTTGCGGCAATATCAGTAGCCACCAACACACAAACTTCTCCGTTCTTAAAATCAGACAACGCACGTGTACGAGCACCCTGACTCTTATTACTATGAATAGCTACGGCAGAGATTTTATCGGATATCAAATATTTAGTTAACTTGTTCGCGCCATGCTTTGTTCTGGTAAAAACAAGAGCCTGATTCCATTTACCATCCAATATAAGTTTAGACAAAAGCTCACGCTTACGAGCGCGGGAAACAGGATGCACAACCTGATCAACTGTTTCAGCAGTAGTGTTACGCGCTGCAACTTCAATCAATTCAGGCCTGTTAAGAATCCCATCAGCTAGGTGTTTAATGTCATTAGTATAAGTAGCTGAAAACATTAGGCTCTGACGTTTTTTTGGGATCAGTTTAAGTATTCTTTTGATATCATGTATAAAACCCATATCGAGCATACGATCAGCTTCATCAAGCACTAATATTTCTATATAAGAAAGATTCAGGTTTCCTTGCCTGGCCAGATCTAACAATCGTCCGGGAGTGGCTACAAGGATATCCACGCCTCTTCTCAATTTTTGTATCTGCGGATTTATACCTACACCCCCAAAAACAGCTATTGAACGTAAATCAAGACATTGGCCATAGTTTTCTATAAATTCGAGAACCTGAGCAGCCAATTCACGGGTAGGCGTTAAAATTAATGCGCGGGGATTGTTGTTTCTTCTGGATCTCCTGCTTAACAACTGCAATATAGGCAGAGAAAAAGCTGCTGTTTTTCCTGTGCCGGTTTGTGCCCCAGCCTGGACATCACAACCCTCCAATATTTTGGATATAGCTTTAGCCTGGATCGGGGTTGCTTCTGTGTAGCCTTGCGCGGTTACAGCGCTTAGCAATTCGGGCATTAGGCCCATGTTTTTAAATGACATATGTATATGTACTCCTTTTTTTATCTGCTAGCAATTTAGGGAAAATATGATTTTATAGATACCTTATATTGTGCAAGAATTATTTTTATTAGGCTATTATAGCATATTTCATATATATAAAAAATTATCAAGCTCTATCAGCTAAACATTCCCAACGATCTAGCCTATTATCCAAAACAGAATTTATTTCCTTCAACCGTTTCCCGGCGAGCAAATATTCTTGAGGTGTACCCTGACTTTGGGTAAAAGTTCCTTCCAGTTGTTTTTTTTCTACTTCTAATCTTTCTATTTCCAGCTCCAGATTTTTAAATTCCTGCTGCTCTTTAAAGGATAGTTTCTTTTTTGGTGTTGGATTAGTTGTAATTTGTAATTCTACCTCGTTTTTGGATGAAGTTTTTTTGTCAGGATTTATTTTATCCAGTTCTTTCTTTATCTGGACATATTCAGTATAACCACCCGCAAACTTAGTTATTTCACCTAATCCTTCAAATACTAATAAATTATCCACTACCCTATCCATAAAGTATCGGTCATGAGAAATTATTATAAGACAGCCCTTAAATTTCAGTAGAAAATCCTCAAGTATAGAAAGCGTTTTGATATCCAAATCATTAGTTGGCTCATCAAACAACAAAAAATTAGGATTATTGAGTAGCATACATACCAAATGAAGCCTTCGCCTTTCACCTCCCGAAAGCTTACCTATTTTTGTTTTTAGACTGCTGGAATTAAACAAGAAACGCTCTAAAAGCTTTGCCGCAGATACCTGTGTACCATCATGTATTTGGATAAATTCTCCATAATCTTTAATATGCTCATAAATAGTTTTATCTAAATCAAATTCCATACTGTGCTGGTCAAAATAGCCAAAAACCGTATTAATACCAATATCCACGCCCCCGCTATCAGGAACAATTTTGTTTGCAATAATATTTAGAAGCGTGGTTTTACCAGTACCATTGGACCCTATAATGCCTATTTTTTCTCCTCGCTTAAAAGCATATGAAAATCCCTTAATAACAGCCAAGTCACTAAATGATTTACTTACATTTTTTAATTCCAATATTTTTTTACCTAACCGACGTTCGGAAACATCTAACTCTAAAGCCTGCTGCCTGGAAAAAGTATGGCGATTGATCATATCATCAATACGTTGCTTTCTGGCCTTTTGTTTTGTAGAACGTGCTTTTGGACTTTTTTTAAGCCATTCCAGCTCAACGCGTAATACAGTCTGGATATTTTTTTCTTGTCTTTCCTGGTTCTGATAGCGAAGTGCTCTTTGCTCTAAAAAGGACTCATAATTGCCCATATAGTTAAATATATTTTGCTGGTCAATTTCTAATATTCGATTACATATTTTATCCATAAAATAACGATCATGAGTAACCATTAAAATAGTAGTATTAACACGTTTCAACATACTCTCTAACCATTCAATGGTTTTAATATCCAGATGATTTGTAGGCTCATCTAAAATTAACAGATCCATATCCTGCATAAAAATTTGGGCTAAAGCAATTTTTTTTATCATTCCACCAGATAGAGTATTCATTTTTTGATCCAGGTGATAAATATCAAGCGAATTCAATATCGAACTGACCCTTGCTTCATATTCCCAAGCCTGGAGCCGATCCATTTCTGATGTGATATCTGAGAGGCGTCTTTCTAACTGCTCTGTTTTATCGTATTTTAATTGTTCCAAACACTGTTCATAATTCTTAATAATCTGCACCATAGGATTATCTGATGCAAATAAATGAGTAATAATAGTATCTTCCGGATTAAAAACAGGAATTTGGGCCAAATAGACTATCTTTAAATTACTCTTGGTAGAAATAGCCGGATTAGGTTTTTTCGAGATATTTGCAATTAAGGAAAGCAATGTAGTCTTCCCACAGCCATTCACTCCAATTAAGGCAATCTTTTGGCCTGAGCTAATGCCAAAATTAATGTTTTCCAAAAGGGTTTTCACACCCTGGCTGCAACTAAGATTTTGAACTGAGATTAGATTCATCTGAATAAGAATAACATAACAATTATTCTATTTTAAAATCTAAAATGAATAAATATCCGCCCAAAATTTTTACTGTCTTTATCTATTCTGTGATACAGTTTTTTTATATCAGGCTGATTTAAGAAGCGCAAAACTTTCTTTTTTAACTGACCGCTACCCTTACCGGGAATTATTTCTACTAAAACTATTTTTTTTTCTACAGCTTCATTAATAATCCGGTTAAGTTCTTTTTCTATTGAACTTCCATTGTTATATATAGCATGAAGATCAAGCTTTAATTTTGCCACAGAATTATTTTATCATACTGTTTTTAGTTTTAATCAAGGAGTCTGTTGCGAAATGCCAGAAAGATTTATGGCATTTCGCAACAGACTCCAAGACAAAAGCTACCATAAAAAAAACATTAAACCATCGCCTTCTTTTTAACTTTCAGGACAATAATCTTGGTTGAATGATTAAATGGCTTTGTCTCCGCTGGTAGATGATCTAAATTTTACTGGGCATAACCAACAACATCTTCCAGAACAGGTATTAACTCTTGGGCTGAAAGATATTTATCACAACACAGCTCTTCAATATCAGCCAAAATTTTTTCGCCTGATAAATATAAGGAATTATTTATAACTATCACAGAATAGATAAAGACAGTAAAAATTTT
>JBHPDY010000044.1:0-12860 GCA_042577605.1 Candidatus Margulisiibacteriota bacterium | reverse complement strand
CGGCAGAATATGAATATTCATGAAATCGATTACAAAACCTAAGAAAAGCCGGTCAATAAAATTACCTACGGTCCCCATTAATAAAAATGCCAAGCCTAAAGCAGAATACTTTGAGGTCGCGATCTTCTCTCTAAAAATTATACAAACGGAAATAAAAATAATGCTCACGCCCAATAGGAATAACCGTTGGTTCTGCAAAATGCCATAAGCAGCCCCGTAATTATGTACCAACTGAAGAGAAAAGACATTGGGAATAATCTTTAGGGGTAAAAAAAATGACAGGCATTTTTCAGCCTGGAACTTAGTTAGCTGGTCAATAATGACACCAGTACCTATTAAATAAAAATACTTTCTTGTAAACATATATTCCTTCTTAAACTATGGTAGAAAAACTTGTTCCAGAAATGGGCCTAGGATAGGCAGAAGGCAGTCTTTAATTAAAATACCGAAAACAAATAAAATAATTAGAACACCAAACATCCAGCCGATTCCCCTTATTAAGCCGATTAGAAAATTCACAAGTAACATTTTCTTGGGATTGGTAATAAATACCACAAGTTCGTCAAACCTTGATTTTTTAAATATCGCTGATAAGATTTTTAAACTTTCTTCAAATTCAGTTATTAAAGCAATTTGCTTTTCTGAGATTTTTTTTGAGTACGGGTCTAGGGCCTGGCTTTCTTTTTCTTTCTCAAAATGTTCTTTAGCTGCTTTTGCTTCCTGGGAAATTACATTATCCTTCTTGGATAGCTTTTTTATGGCATCGCTTAGTGATGATTGTTTGACCATAGTTAATTTTTATCCTCCAAAGCTGCTATTCCAGGAAGTTCTTTTCCTTCCAGGAACTCTAAAGATGCACCGCCTCCAGTAGACACATGATCTATTTTATCACTTAATCCTGCTTGAGTAACTGCTGCTACTGAATCGCCGCCGCCGACAATAGTTGTCGCTTCTGCCTCAGCTAAAGTGCGGGCAACTTCAAATGTGCCTTTAGCAAACGCATCTATTTCAAAAACTCCTAACGGCCCATTCCAGAAAACTGTTTTGGCTTCCCGAACTAAATCCGAGATCTGAGAAATGGTTTTTGGGCCAATATCAACACCCTTCATACCAGCGGGTAGATGGTCGATATCAATTAACTCGATTAATGCTTGGTCTTCTATGGATCTGACAACTACCTGGTCAACAGGAAACACAATTTTTGTCTTTGTCTGCCTGGCCTTTTCCAGAAATCTATGGGCAACGTCTATTTTATCTTCTTCACATATAGAAGTACCTATTTCTTTTCCCTTGGCCTTTAAAAAAGTAAAAACCATTGCTCCGCCAATAATCAAAACATCAACCTTTTCAAGAAATTTTTCCAAAATCCCTATCTTAGAAGAAACTTTAGCTCCTCCAATAATAGCCAAATATGGTTTAGCTGGATTTTTTAAAATACCCCCGAGAAAGTCTATTTCCCTTTGCATTAAAAGACCCGCATAAGCCGGTATATAATCAGCTATCCCTACGGTAGATGCATGAGCCCTATGAGCAGCGCCAAAGGCATCGTTAACAAACAGATCAGCATAACTTGCTAATTTTTGGGCAAACTGGGGATTGTTTTCTGTTTCTTCCTTAAAAAAGCGAACATTTTCTAAAAGCAATACTTCGCCATCTTTTAGATTTTTAACTTTGGACTCTACTTCAGGGCCAAGGCAGCTATTAGCCTGATATACATTTTGGCCTAACATTTCTGCCAGTTTTTCACTTACCGGAGCAAGGCGCAGAGATTCATTAACCTGACCTTTTGGTCTGCCTAAATGTGAGGCCAAGATTATCTTTGAACCCTTTTTGATTAAATATTTGATAGTGGGTAATGCTTTTTCTATTCTGGTACTATCTGTGATCTGCCCATCCTTAAGGGGCACATTAAAATCAACCCTCACAAAGACTTTTTTGCCTTTTAAGTCTTCTGTTGAAAGATCGGCAATTGATTTTTTATATGCCATTGCTTTATAGAATTTTAGACGCTAAATCTACTACCCGGTGCGAATATCCCATCTCATTATCGTACCAGGAAATAATTTTTACCATTTTGCCATTGGTCATTGTACATCCGGAATCAAAAATAGATGAATGCGGGTTGCCAATAATATCACAAGACACTATGGGATCTTCCGTATACTCAAGTATGCCTTTTAGATCTTTTTCCGCAGCATTTTTCATAGCTTGATTTATTTCCTGTACAGTAACTTCTTTTTCAAGTTCGCAAACTAAATCTACCACAGACCCGTCTGGGGTTGGTACGCGCATAGCCATACCGTCTAATTTTCCTTTCAATTCAGGGATTACCAGAGATACGGCTTTGGCTGCACCAGTGGTTGTGGGAATGATAGATACACTTGCTGCTCTGGCCCTTCTTAGATCAGAATGAGGCAGATCCAATATCCTTTGGTCATTAGTAAAGGCATGGATGGTATTCATGAAACCTTTTACTATGCCAAACTCTTGCTGCAACACTTTGGCAACAGGAGCTAAACAGTTAGTAGTACAGCTAGCGTTAGAATATGCCTTAAATTCCGGAGCGATTTCTCTGTCATTAACGCCCAGAACAATGGTTTTTATTTCGTCTTTGGCAGGCACTGTTAGAATAACTTTTTTAGCCCCGCCTTCTATATGGTCAAGATAGCCGCCTTTAGGGCCGGTGCTGCTTCTGAAAATACCAGTGGCTTCAATAACCACATCCACATTAAGTGATGCCCAGGGAATTTCTTTAGGATTTCTAATTGCAAATATTTTTATTTCTTTCCCGTTTACAACAATTGCTTCGTCTCGGACTTCTACTTTGCCATTATATTTACCATGAACAGAATCATATTTTAAAAGATGGGCTAGTGTTTTGGCGTCTGTTAAATCATTAACAGCAGCAACTTCCATATCTGGTCTCTGGTCAATGATCTTAGCTACCATTCTGCCTATTCTGCCAAAGCCGTTTATACCTACTTTTATTGTCATTTTTTAGATCCTTTCTAGAATTGAGGAAATTTTTTCTAAATTATAACTCTGTATTTAGAAATTGGCTACAATTTTGATATAAGGGCCAGGGTAAATATTCTATCCTGCTACATTCCTGTCTTATAAGGGCCTGTTGCAAAATACCAGAAATTTTTCTAACGGTAAATTCTCCCGGCATTTCGCAACAGCCCCTACAATATTGATTTAGGTTCAAAATCTATTATTAGTCGGATATCTTTTGGCGGTTTAGGCAAGTTCTCAAAAAGCTCCTTAACTTCAAGGTATTTCTCTTTTGAAGTCTTAATCAATATCTGCCAGCGAAAAAAGTTCTGGATTTTTTCAAATGCAGCCGGGCCAGGCTCAGTAATTTGTATATGCGAATCTATGCAGGTTATTTTTTCTTCTATATTTTTATAGAGGCCTGCTGCAAATTTTATTAATGTTCTCTGGTCTTGGGAACTTATAATTATATATATTAACTTGGAAAATGGCGGATATTTCAGCTCTTCTCTGTATTTTATTTCTTCCTCATAAAAAGCCTTATAATTATGGGTTATAGAATGATTAATGGCATAATGTTCTTGCTGAAAAGTCTGTATGAAAACCTGCCCTGTTTTTAAACCTCTCCCTGCCCTTCCCGCCACCTGGGTTAATAACTGAAAAATGCGTTCCGGGGAGCGGAAATCCGGGATATTTAATAAGCTATCAACACCCAGAACACCGATCAAGGTTACAGTATCTATATGGTGGCCTTTAGCTATCATTTGGGTCCCGATAAGTATGTCCCCGTCTTTTCTAAAACCCGTAAGTATTTCTTCAGTTTTTTTATGCGTATATGCTTCGTCTTTATCTAATCTATAGATAACAGCCTGGGGAAAAAGCTTTATCAGCTCGGATTCAATTTTTTGTGTGCCCATTCCAACGAAGCTTAAGCTTTTGGAACGGCATTTGTTGCATGTATTGGTTATCGGCGATTTTGTGTAACACCGGTGGCAGCGAAAGCTTTTGTCATGGTGGTACGTGTAGCTCAAATTACATTGTGGGCAGCAGAATACCTGTCCGCATTTTTGACATATAATAGAGGTCGCGTACCCTCGCCTATTTATAAAAACTATGGTCTTTTCTTTTTTTTCTATATTTTTCTTTATTGCTTTTTCCAACTTGTTAGATATTAGGCTTTTTTTATTATAGATATACTCCTCTTTCATATCTACAATCTCAACTTTTGGCAGTGGTAAGTCCAAAACTCTCTTTGTTAACTGTAGTTTTTCTATGCTTGGTCTTACTTCATCAAACACGTGAGAATCATGATAAGTTTCGATACTTGGTGTAGCTGAACCATAGATTAAAAAAGCCTTGCTCTGTTGCGCGCGGTATTTAGCCACTGTGTGGGTTAGATATCTGGGATGGTTTTCCTGTTTGTATGAAGACTCGTGTTCTTCATCAATAATGATAAGCCCTAAGTTATCCAGAGGTGAAAAGACAGCTGACCTGGGGCCGATAACGATGTCTATCATACCGTTGAAAATCTTGTTCCACTCAATATCCCTTTCTTTGACTGATAAGCCGGAATGAATGACCGAAATCCTTTTGCCAAACCTTTGTCTAAATATTTGTGAGTATTGAGGTGTTAAGGCTATTTCAGGTATTAAGATTAACACGGTTTTATGCTTCTTAATAATTTCTTTCGCATACTGGATATATATTTCTGTTTTCCCGCTAGCAGTTATTCCATGGACTAAGAATTCGGCAAATCTTGTCTTTTCTTTTTTGAGTTTACTTATAATACTGCTTTGTTCAGCAGTAAGCTTATAATTCTCTTCAATGATTTCCTCTTCATTTATAAGAAGTTCTTTCCCCCCCCTTATTTTTTTATTACCTATTACAGTCTGGTACGCTTTAAATGGCGTTGTCTGATAAAAATCCTTAAACCAAATAATAAGGTTTATAAGCCATGTGGGAAGCATAGGTTTTTTTTCATTAACGTTTATTATTGATTTCAGCTTGTAAATAGCTGTGTCCTCTTTATCATCATCCTGAATGGAGATAACCAATCCCTCTGCGATACTTTTTCCAAAAGGTATTTTGACATGGCTCCCTACTTTAATAGGAATTTCATTTTCAACAATATATGAAAAAAAAGCAGTTACACCTCTAAAAACCAGTACGGTTGCTATCTTCATTGCTTTTTAACAATAATAGCTAAAGCACTGGTCGTGATAATAATTCCAAGTAAAGATTGCCAGTCTACAACTTCAGTAAAAAAGAAAATACCGGAAAAATACATTAAAGGAATACCAATGAGCCCTAAACTTGAAGCAATTGAAGCAGAAATATGCCGGTATGCTTTAGTGATCAATAGTTGTGCGCTTAAACCCAGCAAACCTGTGCAAACTAAAAGAAAAGTTTGGAATAATGATGGCTTTACAAAAGTAAACCTGGTGACAGAAAGAAGTATCATTGTTCCTATGGTATAAAAAATATAAACAATGCTAAAAGAATTATGATCCTTTCTAAGGCTTTTAATAGAAAGCAATACTATGGCTAAAAGAAAAGATCCTGCAAAAGCATAGATCTCTGCTTGGCCGAAAATGAACAAGTCTTTTGGTTTTAAGATCAAATATAATCCCAGAAAAGCAAAAGGAACTGCTAAAACACTTTTCCGCGATGGCCTTTCTCTAAATAAGATTATCGCTAGAAATATGGTCCACAGCACTGAAAACTGAAATATTAAGTTCATTTTCCCGATATCACCAAGTTTAAGGGACGTAAAAAAAAGGTACATTGCGGTTATTCCGGCAACAACCCTTAGCAGTAATAACCAAGGTCTGTTAAGGTCTAGCTTAATTTTTTTCATTAAAAATAATGGAGTAAGCAAGATAGGTGCAAATATATATCGAGCTATCATTATCTGAGGAATAGGAAAGGCAGCAGAAAGATACTTCACCAGTGAATGGCTGAAAGTAAAAAGAAGATGGCTGGTAACTATTAAAACCGGCCCTATATATTTCTGAGGTATTAGTCTAAACATAATAAGATTAATTATTGCACTGGGATTAACCGTATTTTAGATAACAAAACTTAATAAAGTTTTATTATCTTTTTGATATTTAAAGCTCTGCCAGTTTGCGTATCAATAGTGCATTTGACCGCATTAAAAACCATTTCCGAATCTTTTTCAGGCTCAAAACGAACAGGCATTTGAGTAAAGAACTTATTAATTATGGGCTCTTTTTTCATTCCCAGAACTCCATCATTCGGACCTACCATACCAATATCAGATATATAGCCGGTACCTTTATTCAGGATCCTGCTGTCAACAGTCATAACATGCGTATGAGTGCCAAACACCAATGACGCCTGTCCGTTCATGAACCAGCCCATTGCCTGTTTTTCAGAAGTGGTTTCCGCATGAAAATCAATAATTATATTAGGAGTTATTTTTTTAATCTCATCCAAATAATTTTCCATAGCCTGAAAGGGGCAGTCATACTCCCCTACAAATACCCTGCCAATTAAATTAACAACTGCTATCTTATACTTATCTTTATGACAAATCAGATACCCTGCGCCGGGATTTCCTTTAGGAAAATTCAGCGGTCGTAATAATTTTTCGTATTCGTCAAATTTTCTTAAAATATCCTTGTTGCAATAAATATGGTTTCCTGAAGTAAAAACATCTATATCCAACTCCAGAAGTTCATAATATATCTTAGGAGTAATACCAAAACCTCCTGCAGAATTTTCTACATTTATAATAGTAAAACCAATATTGTGTTCTTCCTGGATTTCAGACAAATGGTTCTCAATGACTTTTCGGCCAGGTTTACCTACCACATCTCCTACACAAAGTATGTTTAAACTACTCATTTATTTTGCTATTCCGGTAGCCCTGGTTTCACGAATGATAGAGACTTTTACTTCTCCTGGATAATCGACTTCTGATTCAATTTTCTTAGCCATATCCAAGGCCATTTTATGGGCAGCCGGATCATTTACTTCATCGGGTTTAACCATAACCCGTATTTCCCGGCCTGCTTGAATAGCATAAGCTTTATCTACTCCTTCAAATTCCTTGGCTATGCCTTCAAGCCTTTCCAGTCTTTTAATATAAGTTTCCATTGATTCGCGCCTTGCGCCAGGCCGTGAAGCAGAGATGCCGTCTGCTATTTTGACTATAATAGCCTCGATTGTTTGCGGAGCTTCGTCATCATGGTGGGACATAATACAGTTTATAATTTCATCTGATTCTTTGTATTTTTCGCAAATTTCTTTGCCTAATTTGCAGTGAGTTCCTTCCTGTTCAAAATCAATTGCTTTTCCTATATCGTGTAAGAGAGCTCCTCTCTTAGCCAGTTTAACATTAACTCCCAGTTCCTGAGCAATTATTCCGGCTATGTACGCACATTCCATAGAATGAGCTAATATATTCTGGCCATAACTTGTCCTGAAATAAAGCTTCCCTAAAAGTTCAATGAGACGAGGGTGGATTTCCATATTAAACTCGTCTGCTACTTGTTCGCCCTTCTGAATAATAAAGGCTAGAAGTTCTTTTTTGGCCTTCTCGACCATTTCTTCAACTCTAGCCGGATGGATCCGACCATCTTCTACTAATTTCTTAAGGCCAATTTTAGCAACTTCTCTACGGATTGGATCAAAAGAAGAAAGGATTACAGCGCATGGGGTATCGTCAATAATTACATCTACGCCTGTAATGGCCTCGAATGTTCGGATATTACGGCCTTCTCGACCTATGATCCTGCCCTTCATTTCGTCATCCGGCAACTGAATTACCGAAGTTGTAGTCGGAGCAACATGGTCTATGGCGGTTCTTTGAATGGCATCAGTAATAATTTCCACAGCTTTCCGGTTAGCTACTTTCTGGGTTTGCTCCTCTATCTTTTTAATCATCAATCCTGCCCGTTTTCTGGTTTCCCTCTCCACATTTGTAAGTAATATATTCTTGGCCTCTTCTTTGGAAAGCCCGGCTACGTTCTCTAAGGTCGTTAAAAGTTCGTTGATTATGGATTCCTGTTTCTTTTTAAGGTTCTTTACTTTTTCAACCTCAGCTTCAAGGTTATTCTCTTTTTCAACTAACTGGTTCTCTTTGGTGTCTAAATGCTTTTCTTTCTGCATAAGCCTATTCTCTATTTGGGTAATGCTTTGTCGTCTGGTTTTAATTTCTTCTTCTATGCTCAAACGAGATTTGGAAAGAATTTCCTGAGCTTCGGCATGCGCTTTGGTCAGAATATCCTGGGTTTTGGTAGCGGTCTCCTCTAATGTTGTTTGAACCTTTTTTTCTGCGTTTTGAATCTTTGTGTCAGAGGTTATTCTTTTATAAATAAAATAAATAACCACCGCTGAAATCAAAACAATACATATACTGGTGATAATTATTATTATATTCACAGATCTATCCTTCCTTTATCGTTAAATTTTTCGTGCTTTATTCTTTTTTTGGGGCCTGTTGCAAAATACCAATAAATTTTCTAGCGCTAAATTTCTCTGGCGCTATCGCTATTTCGCATCAGATCCTTTCTTGGTAAAACCTAATTTTTCTTTTATCTTCTGTTCTAATTCCTGACATTTCTTTTCATTTTCAAACAAGTATTTTTTAGCAGCTTCACGGCCTTGGCCCAAGCGATTGTTCTCGTAGGAATACCAGGTCCCGCTTTTTTCTACCAATCCTTGATTAACGCTTAGATCTAATAAATCTCCCATCCTGGAGATACCCTTTCCGAACTCAATTTCCAGCTCAGTAAATTTAAAAGGCGGGGCAACTTTGTTTTTCACAATTTTAACTCTGACTTTGTTACCTGTTATTTCAACCCCTGATTTAACTGATTCAATGCGTCTGATATCAATGCGTATAGTAGAATAAAACTTTAAAGCCCTTCCGCCAGGAGTTACTTCAGGGTTGCCAAACACTATTCCCAGCTTTTCTCGTACCTGGTTAACAAAAATAATAATGGTATTAGATTTATTGACTATGGCAGTAAGTTTACGCAGAGCTTGGGACATTAGCCTAGCCTGCATTCCCATTTGGGCATCACCCATCTCCCCTTCTATCTCTGACTTTGGTACTAAAGCAGCCACTGAATCAATGACTATTAAATCTATTGCGCCTGAGCGAACTAATGTTTCCGCTATCTCCAAAGCCTGTTCTCCGTAATCCGGCTGTGAAAGATAAAGGTTATTCAGATTAACCCCTAATTGTTTGGCATAAACAGAATTTAAAGCATGTTCAGTATCTATAAAAGCGCATACGCCACCGCTTTTCTGAGCTTCTGCAACAGCATGCAATGACAATGTAGTCTTGCCCGATGATTCAGGACCGAATATTTCAACAATCCGGCCTTTAGGGTAACCGTGGACACCAAGCGCAAGATCGAGCGAAAGTGCGCCTGACGATATACTGGAAATATTGACCGCCGGCTGGGCGCCAAGCTGCATTATGGCCCCTTTCCCATATGACTTTTCAATCTGTGACACAGCAAATTCTAAGGCTTTTGTTTTATCCGCACTCATATTTCAGACTCCTTTTTTATTAATAATTGTTTTAACTGCACTAAGGTTGCCTGGGTCATTGTATTTTTCAGGGTCTCTTCATTCCCTTCAATATAAAATGATTTCAGCGTTTCTTTCCCATTAAAATCAAAGGCCATAAATACGTTTTTTACAGCCTTTGCCTGTTCCGGTTTGACACCTTCTCTATTAAGTATCATGCCGGAAACCGCAATACAGATATTTGTCTTTGTTATTTTCTTTAAACCGCGAACCATCTCTAAGACTGTCTGGCTGCTGGCAACGCCGTATTCTCTGAGCGTAGCCGGCGATACACTGCAAATATTTATTTTAATTATGGGATGGCAGGAAATTATGCCTCCATAAAAATAATTTTTATTTTTAGCATATCTTGATAGCCTGTTGCTTATTAAACCTGCTGTAATGGTTTCCGATACTGACAGCGTATACCCGCGCTTGGTGAGCAACCGGGAAATATCCCAGTCCAGCCTGGTATCTAATTCGACTACGGCAAGATCAAGTTCGTGCTGGAACGGTTTAATATTTTTTACCTTTTCTTTAATTGTCGTCATTTTTCAGTTCTTCGATTAATATAAGCAACGCAACTTTAAAATATGGGCCGCATGCTTTTAATTATTTAGGGAAAAACAGTTTTTTGAACAAAAACTAATAAATAAAGTTAGGCAAATCAATTAATAAAATTAAAGATACTCACTAATATTTCAATTCTTTTTAGGTTCAACTTTCCTCATTTTTTCACTATTCCATTGTTTTTTATTAATTTATTGTCTTTTTATTTATTTTTTACCTTAACATTTAGACAGGACATACTTATTGTCTGCATAACGTTTTAATGTTTCGGCTTTATCTGTATTTTCCCAAGTAAAATCCCTATTTTCTCTCCCAAAATGCCCGTAAGCGGCGGTTTTGCGGAAGATAGGCCTTCTTAAATCCAAACTATTTATAATTCCTTCAGGTGTCAAATCAAAATTATCTTTTATTAATTCCTCCAATTGCAAATTTGATAATTTACTGTTTTTAGCATTTACTAATATTGAGATAGGTTGCGAAATCCCAATAGCATAGGAGAGTTGAATTTCTATGTCGTCTGCTAAATCAGCTGCGACCATGTTCTTCGCTATATAGCGCGCCATATAGGCAGCGGAACGATCTACTTTTGTGCAGTCTTTGCCGGAAAAAGCCCCGCCTCCATGCGCTCCCCATCCTCCGTATGTATCAACAATAATTTTACGTCCGGTGAGGCCGGTGTCCCCGTGAGGTCCTCCAATCACAAAACGTCCGGTCGGATTAATTAAATATCTGGTTTTTGAGCTGAGATATTTTTCCGCAACAACGCTTGGTATTAGTTTTTCTTTGATATCTTTGGTTATAGTCTCAAGATCAACATCCGGATCATGCTGGGTTGAAACAACAATGGTATGGACCGTTTTAGGGATCGAGTGTTGATATTCCATGGTAACCTGCGCTTTTGAATCAGGCCTTAAATATGGCAAGGTCTTTGACTTACGCAGTTCTGACAGTCCTTTTACTAACTTATGCGCCAGTGATATTGGCATCGGCATAAGTTCCGGGGTTTGCTTACAGGCGTAGCCAAACATCATACCCTGATCTCCGGCGCCCATCTCTTTATCTGTTCCGGTACCTTTGTTAACACCTAAGGAAATATCAGCGGACTGTTCGTGGATCAAAGACATGACACAGCAACTGTTAGCATCTAACCCGTACTCTGCATTGGTATATCCGATTTCTCTTACGGTATTTCTGACTATCTTTTGGATGTCTAATTGAGCTTTAGTGGTAACTTCTCCTCCGACTATGATCAGGCCAGTGGTGGTAAAGGTTTCTATGGCTGTCCTGCTGCTGGGATCCTGCTCTAAAGCGGCATCTAAAACAGCATCTGAAACTTGGTCGCAAATTTTGTCTGGGTGTCCTTCTGAAACTGATTCTGATGTAAATATGTAGGTCATTGATTACGCTCCTGTGGTTTATAAGAGACTTTGATTCACGTTAGAAAATGCTATATCAACGTTTATCGACACTCTTGATTTCTTTATTATAGATACAAGGTGTAAATATTTTAACATTTTATAAAAAGTTAGACAAATTTTATTGTTGATTATTATCTTGGTTTTTTGCGTTTTTATTGTTTTGCAGGAGACGTGATAAATCACGTCTCTACGTTTTGATTTTATGCGGTTTTTTATAGGGGTTTTATGCTTCTAGGGCTATTTTTAAGGCATTGTATGCTTGTTGGGCGCTTACGAACGGCTGGGTGTTGGTGTGAATGCTATTTAAAAAGTTTTCTAGTTCGGTTTGAAGCATATTTTGTTTTTTAATATTAATTTTTTCTGTCTTTACGGGCTCAAATATAATAGAAGAGGCATTATTGGAGTCCACAACATTGGAGTAAGAACTATAGTGAACCGTAAGCTCCTGGTTCATATAGTCCAATTCCACATACCCCTTGGTAGCGATCATTTTTAAGGAGCGGACTTTTATGGGGGCTATCCAGCTAACTTCTGCAAAACCATGTCGATCACCATATTTCAATAGCAATCCTGCATAGTCATTTTGAAGATTATTTAGTGCTTTGCCTGTATTTACTGTTACTTCATCCGGTTGCCTGCCAAACAAATAAGAAATAATATCAATATCATGGACTGCCAGATCAATTAGGACATCCGCATCTTTAATTTGGTTCGGGAAAGGGCTTATTCTTTGGGTTGAAACTGAAATAATTTCGCCTAGTTCACCTTTGGCAAGCAGTTCTTTTAGTTTTAATACTGCTGGATTAAATCTTTCTATATGGCCTACTGTAAGCACAATATTTTTTTTTTGTGCGAGTTCAATAAGTTTTAGGGCAGAATCAGTTGAATCGGTAATAGGCTTTTCTATTAATACATGTATACCTTTATTGATCAGTAATTTTGCGATCTCAAAATGAAAACAAGAAGGAGCTGCAATACTGACAGCATCGATTTGACACTCGTTCAGCATTTTTTCAATATCCGTATAACCTTGGCAGTTATATTTTTCCTGGTGATCCTTAACCAAGGTTTCTTGGATATCGCAGACTGCCACAAGATTTGCGCTGGGGATTTCATTGTAGATACGGGCGTGGTGCCTGCCCATATTGCCTAGGCCGATTACGGCTATGTTTTTATTTTTTGTCATATTGACAAGAAATTAAAACAAAATTTCTTTATTTAAGCAATGATAGATTCTAGGGGGGCAAACCAAACGCTCAAGCGCCGCTTAAGGTTCGCCCCCCTAGGACCCCCAGCCAAAAACTCAGTTTTTGGGTCCCTAATAGCTGGTGG